>NZ_JAHKQZ010000010.1:0-176748 GCF_019345585.1 Shewanella sp. NKUCC05_KAH | reverse complement strand
TGCTCAAAGAAATTATCGGTTAGTAAATCAAAAAGGAGATAAGTCATTTACACTTTATCCACTAAACCTATAACAAGTTTATCAACGAACGCCACTTCGTGGCTGGACAGCCTAAAGCGTGGCTTCGCCACAGGCTGCCCGTTATAAAGGCGTTATCTCCATAGATATTTTTATCCAAAACAGACACGTTAGAGTTAAGGCTTTAACTCGAAAATGTCCAAAAAGTGAGTTGTGTGGTGTCGAGTGGAGATTGTACGATTAAGTCACGCGATATAATCAAAACAGCCTGTTCGTGTATGAGTTAGTGCAAAAAGGGGAATCAGTTAATCTGACTCCCCTTTTTTAGAACGCTTGTTGGACTTACATTAAAATCTACGTTAGGCCCAAACTAGCGTAATGTTAGAACAATAAATGCGCTACACCCGCGATAACAGGCAGTGTCACTAAGGTGCGTAGAATAAATACTACGAAAAGCTCAACGAAGTTGACGGGAATTTTACTGCCGATAAGCAGTGCACCGACTTCACTCATATAGATCAACTGAGTCACAGATAAGGCTGCAATTACAAAGCGGGTCATATCTGATTCAATTGAGCTGGCAAGGATTGACGGAATAAACATATCCGCAAAACCGACCACGATTGTTTTAGAGGCTTCAGTGGCTTCTGGAATATGCAGTAATTCGAGTAATGGAATAAACGGCATACCCAGATAGTTAAAAATGGGCGTGTGCTCGGCAATAATCAGCGCTAGCGTACCAATGGCCATTACCACAGGGATAATGCCAAACACCATATCGACAACGTTTTTAACGCCTTCATTTAAAACGGCTTTTATGCCACCGGCACTGGCGGCTTTTTCTAAGGCTTTATCAAAGCCCCAAGATAAGGCGCCATGTCCTGCAGGGATCAGCTCATCATCTGGCATGCGTGGTGTGTCATCTATGTAGTTGTCTTTCTTCCACGATAATGGTGGCAACTTAGGCACAATCACTGCGGCGGCAAAACCCGCGAGGCACACAGTCAAATAAAAGGGCACAAACATATGCTCTAACTTAACTTGTGAAATCACCACTAAGCTGAAGGTAATCGATACCGCCGAGAAGGTTGTACCAATAACTGCGGCTTCTCTCTGGGTATAAAAACGGGCTTCGTATTGTTTGCTGGTCAGCAAAATGCCGACACTGCCATCACCTAACCATGAGGCCATACAATCGATAGCGCTACGACCCGGTAGATTGAACACAGGACGCATGACTTTCGTTAAGAGTGTGCCAAAGAGTTCGAGTAGGCCGAAGTTCAGCAGCAGCGGCAGTAACATACCCGCAAAGATAAATACTGAGAACAACACAGGTAATAAGTCGTTTAAGACTAATGCGCCAGTGCTCGAGGAGTTGATGATCTCTGGACCTAAACCTAAGTAAGTCAGTACGATAAACACTGCACCTAAGATCCGAGTCGTCAACCACATAGGGCTGACATTCAATAAACCATTAAGGAAGTGATTTTGCGTAACGAATGTGGGCTTAAACACTTTTGACAGTAAAGAGGCCAGCGCCGTAGTCACAACAATAATAGTCACTATGAGGGTTAGCACACCGCTCAATGCGCCTTGCAGTGCTTTAGATATGATAGCGATAGGAATTGTGATCGCATCGTTGTAGCTGATAGGGGTCATAAATAACAACAGACCAATCAGCGAAGGGACGATAAAGGTGAGTATCGTCTTAATGTTTCGGTTTTTATTTTCAGTAGCCAATGTTGTACACCTTAAAGTACGAGTCGTACATGGTAAATTTGAATAAATAGCCGCACGTAACAAGCTGTCGACGCTAATTAAGGTGCATTTAAATTCAACTCAAAAACGAGAATGGGGAAGATTACTCGCTTAGCTTCTCTATGTAAAACGATTCGCTAGTTAGTTTGATATAAGCAGCAAAACAGCATAGTTATTTTACTTTAGTTGTCGATAAATTAAGAGTGGTTATATTGGATTGTATTACTGTAAAAGCATTATTAAACATGGCCTTACCATCAATTACCTTAGGTTGGTTAACGACTGGTTAATTACTTGTTTACTGATGTGTGTGAAACTATCTAGATGTTATTTCTGCATAAAAAAACATCAGCAACTTTAGCGCTACTGCCATGTTGGCTGGTTTTCTGTTCGATTTTAAAGTGCAATAGAGATAACTCTGGCTATATAGCGTTGGCGAGAACCTGTTTTGCATATCGCGGTAATGTTAAGGAGCCTTGGGCACTAGGACACATTTTTATGCGATAAGCCTTTAAATCGACTTATCTCTATAAGTGACCTTCTCCATTATCTTGATGCTTTTGTGATTGACTAAAAAGTCGCAAATAACGATGAAAGTAAAAATATTATTCATAAAGCGGATACCTGCCGCTTTAAATCTTCTCATTTCCATGTAAGTTAGTATTACTCCCATCCAGCTCTAGTATTCATGATCGCAAAAGTACAGAAGGTTACGATTAAAGGCGGCTCAACACTGGCCATTAAGTTTGGTTTTTTGGGGATCTTTGGGCTTTTAATTGGCATTGTCATTACTGTTTTGGGGTTCGATGATTCTGAATTCCATCGCTTCAATTTTTTGAATCACACCCTAAGTGAATTAGGGACTTATGGTCATTCGTCTTTCGCTGTCATTCTCAACGGTGGATTGTTTTTTGGCAGTTTAAGCCTCGTTTTCTATTGTTTGTCTTCTTTGCAGCAGGTAACTTCTTGCTGGGGATACCCTTTCTTTATCAGTTTGGCTCTCACTTTTCTGGCTTTAGCGAGCGTGGGATTATTTCCGGTGAACGTGTATCACTTGCATGTTCTTGGGCTGAAATGGTTTTTCTATCTGGGGAGTTTGAGTGCGATCTTCTACTTAGCCTTGGTCTGTTTCGGCAAGTCTAACTTTGGCCGTTGGACTGGGTTGTTGGCGTTAATAGTCTTATGTAGCATGTTGACGTTTCTGTATGCGCCACAGCTCAATTTAGGTTTGACCGAAGGCGATAGACCGTTTTATCAGGAGATGGTATTGCAACTGCCGCGTCCTACTTTGTGGTGGCCAGCCTTACTAGAATGGATTGGACTGGGAAGTTTATTGTGTTGGACAAGTGTGCTGCTTTTTAGCCAGTTAAGCTTCAGCCAAGATCCCAAAATCATTGGCTGAGTTATCTTTAAATTTAGGCTTATCTTCAGCTTTAGGCTATGGATTCACATGCACAGCAAGGCCCGCTTCACCAAACCAATAACCGTTGCACTGGGTTATACCAAGTCTGCTATTCATCGAAAAATCCTGAGTATTTTTAGTCGCTTGAATCGTATCGACCAAAGCATTGGCTTTAGTGATGCAGTCAAGACTACTGGGTGATACTCGAAACACATCGACCCCTATTTGTGTCATTGCCGCTATTTCACTGCGTAAATCTAAACAGCTAGCGGATTGGGTTTGAATTCCATTGAGCCTGAGTAAAGGTTGCTGCTCTTGGGTTTGCGCGAGTAGTCCTTTACTGTATTCACGGCATACCGTTTCGCAATGATCTTTCGTGAGCTGTTTGTGTCTAGCGGTAAAGCAGCGCGCCGAATGGGCGAGTGGTAAATAGCCGTGGCCAAGCACTTCCACCTCAAATGATGGCTGTTCTTGAATCACTTGTTGCAACCAAGCCTTAGATAGCTCCACTGGCATCACAAATCTTTGCATTCCAAACCGTTGCAAAATGTCTAAACTGGCGCGATTGTAGTTATTGATACTCGCGCCGCAGACAAAGGGCAACTTACGCTCTTTGGCAAGATACACTGCCGCCATATCGTTTGCTTCGACGATAAATTCACCGTTATCGACCTGGCGTTTCAGCTCAGTATATTCAGATGGCGCTTCTATTAAGGCCAGCGTCGAAAGCACGACTTCTTTACCCGCCTGCTTGAGCATTTGCGCCAGCTCTAGATAATCGCCCCACTTGAGTTCGCGTCTGCGGCTACAAACCGCCTCACCTAAATACACTAAGGGAATTTGACTGGCGGCGACTTGCTGGTAAAAGTCAGCGACTTGCTGTTTCTGCCAGCAATACAACAGTGGTCCTAGGGAAATCTTCATAAGGTGTCCTTTGTCAATCTTGCTCTCTATTTACCTTTTATTGCCAATCGCGCTCGTAGGCGCCAAGCGTAGTGATCTGACCCTCGGATACTTTCGCTAGGGCTTGTTTCCAATGGGGTTGATTTTGGCTTTGTGAGTACAGCGCTGGATTATTTAGATAGGTGTCTATGGCTTGACGCCATACTCGAGTGACTTGTTCAACATAGGCGGGGCTGCGTTGACGTCCTTCGATTTTCAGCGACACTATGCCCGCCTTGGCTAGCTCTGGAAGTAAGCTTAAGGTATTCAAACTGGTTGGTGATTCGAGTAAATATTGCGGCGAATCTTGATCTGCTGTGATGTAACGGCCTTTGCATACCACGGGATAACCCATTTGTTCGTCGAGGGCCGATTTATCAATTAACACATCGTTGAGCCGGGTTAATCGGTTCTGTCCTTCTTCTTGCCAGCGAACGTGTTTTGCCGGTGAACAAGATCCACCGGTGTTGGGCGATTGGCCCGTTACATAGGATGATAGCTGGCAACGCCCTTCGGCCATAATGCACAGACTACCAAAGGCGAATACTTCCAAATCCACTGGGCTGACTTTAGCAAGATCCCGTACTTGTTTCATGGATAACACCCGTGGCAATACTACTCGGGCGATGTTAAAGGCTTCTTTATAAAAGCTCAGCGCACCCAGATTGGTTGCACTGGCCTGCACCGATAAATGCAGTGGCAGGTTTGGATAGTGCCTATGGGCATAATCGAGTAAAGAAAGATCGGCGACAATTAATGCATCCATACCCAGTTTTGCCGCTAAATCGATAGCCTGATACCAACGATGCTCTTCACCGGGCTTTGGAAAAGTATTTAAGGTTAAAAAGATTTTTTTGCCGTGCTTTTGCGTCAGCTCAGTGGCTTCTTGCAATTTTGCGGGGGTGAAGTTTAATCCTGCAAACGAGCGTGCGTTGGTGTCGTCTTTTAACCCTAGATACACAGCGTCGGCTCCGGCATGTAATGCCGACTTTAGCGAGGCCAGATTTCCTGCTGGACACAACAGCTCCATAGTGATGCTCCCGATAAAATGATAGCCGCTGAGTGTAGGTAAGATTGAATGGCGATGAATTGATTTAAAACAGGTTTAAGATCATAAAATCCCGATAAACTGGGATATATCATGTTTTATTCTTGTAGGGTTCCCGCTATGTCCGCTGTTTTTTTCGCAAAATTTGCTCAGCAACTTTTAGAGTTCACCCCAAAAGCCATCGGCTTTCCCCTTGCTAAGATGCCCTTTAGCCTCAAAGCAAAAGCCATCAGCCAATTGCTTGAACTCTTACTTGCCGAGCAAGCTGCTGGCGATGAGCTTGGATTTTTGACGGATAAATGGGTCGCGATTCGAGTGGAAGATATAAACTTAGCCTTCGAAGTCAGTTTTAATGGCAAGTGGCAAGTCAGAGAGCTCACCAATGCGCAGGTGACCTTCAGTGCCAACTCTGCTGAGCTAGTGTTAGTGGCGGCGGCGAAGGAAGATCCCGACACGCTATTCTTCCAGCGTAAGCTGAGTATTCAAGGTGATACTGAATTAGGACTCGAAGTGAAAAACCTGCTGTTAAGTATCGAATTTGCCAGTATGCCAGCCCCAATTCGTCTTAGTGTTGAAAAGCTTGCCGCTGTGATTGAGCGTCTGCAAATTGAAGCGAAACCGACAATTATTCTCGCCAAATCCCCAAGCTTTTAACGTTATGTAGTGAGACTACACACTGCTAATTCCATAAAGAAGCCCGCTAAGTTGTTATCTTAGTGGGCTTATTTTTATTTAAACTTTATTGTATGGTTTGGTCAATGAGTTAGTAGCTTGCACTCAGTTGTAGTCCCGAGTAGCTCGAATAAGCGCGTAACATCACATGGTAAGTTCCCGCTTGAGTCACGGTAATCGAACAGCTTTCATTGTTCCCGTTTTTATAGGGACGGCAATCATAGCTGGTGGTCGTTGGGGTAGTGCCTGCTTTAACATACAGGTCTACATCTCCAGTTCCGCCACTGGTGGCAATGTTGAGTTGGCTATTGGCTGGAACCACTATCTTATACAGTTTCTCTGTTGCCGTTGCCCCGCTTAAATTCGTGACAGGTACGCCATTGGTTAAGCAGTTTGCATCGGTGCAGCTTCCGCCACCATTCAGGTTATAGCTGGCTGTCAGTTGGGCATTGGCGTAATTATTATAGCCTTGCACCATCACATACCACCGACCCGCCGTAGGTGTGGTGAAGTTACAGCTCTCGTTGTTGCCATTTTGATAGGGGCGGCATTGGTAGCTTGTTGTCGTCGGTTTTTGCCCTTGGCTGACATAAATATCCGCATCACCAGAACCACCCGCTAGATTGATCCCTAAACTTGCCGCATTGACTGGGACATCGATGTAGTAATACGTCGCAGAACCTGTGGCACCACTGATTGCGACACCCACATTATTTTGTAGCGGTGTTTCATCGACGGGACAATTATTGCCACAGCCACCATCATCGCCTGCGAGTGAAAAGAGTAATTTATTGGGTGAACCTGTTTTCGCGTCTGTAACTTTATTTGACGTGGCGCGCGTCGTAAGTAAGTTTGTCACCTGTGCGGGAGAGAGATTTGGATTTTCATCTAAGTATAATGCGGCAACGCCTGCCACATGTGGGGCTGCCATTGAGGTACCACTTATGGTATTAGTCGCTGAATTCGAGTTATACCAAGCGGACGTAATGCTCGAACCAGGCGCATAGATATCAAGGCAAGTCCCGAAGTTAGAAAAACTCGAGCGGGAATCGTTACTGGTGGTTGAACCAACTGTGATGGCGTTTACCGCACGGGCGGGTGAGTAGTTACAAGCGCTGCTGTTGTCGTTACCCGCCGCCACTACGAAAGTGACCCCTGCGGCAACTGCGGCATTGACTGCATCATCAGTTGCTTGGGAGGCGCCGCCTCCTAAACTCATGTTTGCGACGGCCGGGCCGGAAGCATTGTTTTTCACCCAGTTTATCCCTGCAATCACGCCTGAGTTACTGCCTGAACCTGAACAGTTGAGTACTCTGACGCCCACAAGATTGACGTTTTTAGCCACACCGTAGGTAGCGCCGCCAACAGTTCCTGCCACATGGGTACCATGGCCGTTACAGTCAGTTGCATCGTAATCATTATCCACAAAATCATAGCCACTGCTGGCGCGACCACCAAACTCATTGTGAGTATTAAGCACGCCAGTATCGATCACAAAGGCGGTTACACCAGAGCCGTCGAAATCCGTGTGATAGTTACTATCCAATGGCAAGTTTCGTTGATCGATTCTGTCTATGCCCCAGGTCGGACTCGGTTGATTGGCATTGGCTTCAACCATAGGCGTTACTGACATGATTTGATCTTGTTCTATGTATTTCACATTTGGATCTTTATGCAGTGCTTTAATCTGTTGGGCGCTGGCCTTGATGAGTACACCATTGAGCACATTGCCAAAGTTTTTCATCACAGTGACATCATATTGGTTGACTAAACTCTCGGCTTGTTTCGTCGCGAATTCAGCTATGGTGTTGTTATTACTTAGATTAAGAACGCTTGGGGTATTGAATACAACAATGTAAGTATCTTTGATGGCTTTAGATTGCGGGACACTTACCATACTCGCTTGGTATTCATTAGCGTTAACAGGGAAGTAAGCAAGTCCAGTTGCGACCGCGACTGCAATTAAATGTTTCTTATGCATGTTGAACTCCATTTTCTTTTTATGTCTCCACGGACTTCGAGACATAATTCAATGTAGAAGGTATTTTCAACCTGCCCAGTTCGATGCTTAAGGTATATCTAATTTACAAGGTTAAAATGTAACACTTGATTTACAATTTGACCGCAAGTGACTTTTTACTTAGCTAAAGAGTGAGGTGTACAAATAAGCGTCAAAATAATAACTATTAGTCTATTAAAACAACCTAGTCTGTAAAAGTGGTGATTTATCAAGCGACATTTTGTCCGAATCACAAACTGTGAAGCAGTGATAAATTCCGTCTGCTACTTTTTTGACATTCACCGCTGAAAAGAAGTCAGTCTAAAGTAGTGTTTTGACTAATGCTGAAATAAAGGCTTGGATTTAAGCGATTTAAAGGTTTTTCATACCGTTAAATGCATCTTTATTGTGATTTTTTATGCGGGTTGTTTTGCGCAGGTTATTGCAGGTATTAGAGCAGATGTGACCGAGAGGCATTATAGCCACTCGGTCAGGTGACGTGATTAAGTTTTTTGCGTTAACACGGCAAATTTCACTAACAATTCGTCGTTAGATTCGACACGGTTTGGATCTGGGTCGATGCAATCAATGGGGCAGACAGATACGCAAGTCGGTTTGTCGTAGTGACCCACACATTCGGTGCAACGGTCTGGATCGATTTCATAGATCTCTTCGCCCATAGTGATAGCCTGATTAGGACATTCAGGTTCACACATGTCGCAATTGATGCAGCTATCGTCGATCAGTAGTGCCATGATCTTAACCTAGTTCATGTGGGTTGCGAGTATCCTGACCTTGGGGCAAGTTACGCAGCAAAATACCGTGGCTCAAATCGACTTCTTTCGGCACGGGTAGATACACAGTGTGCCCCGAACCTAAGCCTGCTTCAACTGCTTCAGCTTTGCGATTTTCGAGTTGTTCAATCGTCAAACTGATATTGCCTTGCGGTGTCATCAGTTCAACACTGTCGCCAACGGAGAACTTGTTTTTTACTTCAATTTCGGCCAATCCTGCAAGATTACGTTTGCCCGTCAGTTCACCTACAAATTGTTGGGTGTCACTAACTGAGTAGCCATAGTCATAATTTTGATATTCATCATGGACATGGCGACGTAAGAAGCCTTCGGTATAACCACGGTGGGCTAGGCCTTCTAATTGATTCATTAGGCTGCGGTCGAAATCTTTACCCGATGAAGCATCTTCAATCGCGCGGCGATACAGTTGTGCGGTACGGGCAACGTAATAGAAGGACTTAGTGCGGCCTTCAATTTTGAGCGAGTCTATGCCCATTTTAGTCAGGCGCTCAACGTGCTGAATGGCCCGTAAGTCTTTAGAGTTCATGATATAAGTGCCGTGTTCATCTTCGAAGGCGGGCATGTATTCGCCGGGGCGATTGGCTTCCTGTAGTAGGTAAATTTGATCTGTGGGGGCGCCTGCGCCTAAGGTCGTTGGCGTTTCAATTTGCACCGCATTTGGCATGGCAATGATGTCACCGCTGTCATTTTGTTGCGCTTCGTGTACATCGTATTTCCAGCGACAAGCATTAGTGCAGGTGCCTTGGTTAGGATCGCGTTTATTGATATAACCTGAGAGTAAACAACGGCCTGAATACGCCATACACAGGGCGCCATGCACAAACACTTCAAGCTCGATATCGGGGCAACGCTGACGAATTTCTTCGATTTCATCTAAGGACAATTCGCGTGACAGGATCACGCGTTTGATGCCTTGGGTTTGCCAAAACTTTACCGAGGCCCAGTTGATGGCATTCGCTTGCACGGATAAATGCACCACTTGATCAGGAAACGCTTCACGCACCATCATAATTAAACCGGGATCGGACATGATCAGTGCGTCAGGCTTCATCGCCACTACGGGTTCCATGTCCTTGATATAGGTTTTTAGCTTGGCATTGTGGGGCGCGATATTGCTCACCACATACAGCTTTTTACCGAGTGCATGGGCTTCTTCAATCCCAGTGGCTAGGTTTTCCATTTTAAAGTCATTGTTACGTACCCTTAGACTATATCTTGGCTGACCGGCATACACTGCATCTGCGCCATAGGCAAAGGCGTAGCGCATGTTCTTTAAGGTTCCAGCTGGAGACAGTAGCTCAGGTTTAAACATAATCACTCTCAAATGGGTTAATAAATGACGCGGTGCGCGGGGGCGGCATTTTACACAATGAAAGTAGGGGTATGCAAATTGCCTTAGTTAACTTTAGCAGTACTTCACATTTTACGAATATAGTGAGTTTTACTTAGATCGACTGGAGCGGAATATTTCAACTTGAGTGATGATTGAGGTCGATGATCAAGACAGATAAGTAAGGCAAAATTGATAACGCAATCATACAAATTATTAACGTCTGCTGTTTTTTCTACGCATCTAATGACAGCCAACTGATATACTCCAACAATCCAATGTTGATGTTTACAGATTGATGGGAGTTAAGATGTCTACCGAACATCTACTGTTAGTCAGTTTATTAAAAAAACTAAAAGACGATGCCTTAGTACTACCGACCTTGCCTGAAGTGGCGATGCGGGTGCAAGAAGTGGTTGGACGCTCCGATGCGAGCCTTAAACAAGTGGCAGAAGTGATCGGCCAAGATGCCGCGATTTCTGCGCGTATTATTAAGGTCGCCAACAGCGCGCTATATAGCCGAGGCGTGCCGGCTGAAAGTATCAACAGTGCGGTTTCTCGTATTGGTTTAATTCAGATTAAAAGCATTGCCACTTCGGTGGCGATGGAGCAATTATTTATTTCCACCAATGAAATGGTGTGGGAAGTCATGGACGAAGTGTGGCGTACCTCAATCGATGTAACCGCTGCGTCTTGTGCCATGCTGCAGATGTACAATAAGCGTCATTCAACCAGTCGGTTAAATTTTGATACCTTAACCTTAGCTGGACTCGTGCATAACATTGGCGCTTTACCTGTATTAACAGAAGCGGAGGCGCATCCTCATTTATTCACTAGCATTGATCAATTACGCGCACTCGTACGTAAAATGCAAGGGCCTTTGGGTCGTGCTGTTTTGAAAAGTTGGGATTTCTCTACCGAAGTGATGGAAGTGGTTGAGCGTTGGGCTGATTTACCTTATCTACCCGATCATGTCACCTATCTCGACTTTATCCGTGCAGCGGCCTTTTATACCGGTGAATTGCGAGCGGGCACTGAACTAGAGCAACGTCTCGGTGTGTTTGTCGCCCGTGGATTACCTGTGACGACCGATGATTTAGCCAGTGATGAGTTTATGGAAAAATTCCATTCAATTAGAGAAAGTTACCAATAATCGTTAGGCCTAAATGGAATTCAAATGGCGCTGATATCTTTTATCGTGTCATTTGAGAACAAGCTTACGTGGTATGGCAGAGGCCAAGGTATGTTCGTAATCGGGTTAGTTGTCGCTTCTCTCGCTTTATTGATATTTTCATTGTATATCCTGCAGTCAAAATACAGATCTTTACGGTCGCAGCAAAATTTTTTAGCACAGCTTTGTACCCAGCTAGAGCTGCAAAAGGTTGAACGCCAAGCTTTAGACATTGGTATCGTCCCCCAAGCGTTTGTTCCTCTCTACCATACTTTAAATGAATTATTAAAGGCGTTACCGGCAAGTGTGGGTAAGGATAAGCTAACAGGACTTGTTAATCGTGTCGGCTTGAAACGTACTCTTACTGGCATGATGCCGCTGACTCAAGGGACATTAGTACTAATTGATATTTATCGATTTCGCTATGTGAATGATCTCTTTGGTTTTGTATTTGGCGATATCCTGCTGAAGCAATTTGCCGAACGCTTAAACAGCTTAAGTTTATCCCCGAGATTAATCGCACGCCTCAATGGTGATGAATTTTGTTTGTATTACGAGCAAGCGTTGACTGAGGAGCAATTAGTCCACTTAAGAGGGCGGTTGCAAGTGCCTTTTAACATTAAGAACACGCCAGTCAGCGTTAAGCTTCAAATCGGTTGTCTGCATTTACAAGAACACCACGCCGACACGAGTCAGATGCTACGTCGAGTCGATTTGGCGCTGAAGAAAGCCCGCCATTCTCGTAGTGCGATTGCTTACTATGCCCAAAATGATGATATTCGTCAGTTAAGGGAACTGAAAATTATCGATAGTTTGCCTAAAGGTTTGCAACGTAATCAAGTATATATGGTGTATCAAGCTAAACAGGATATTGCCACGGGTCGATGTTTTCAGGTTGAAGCCTTGATGCGTTGGGAGCATGACGAACTCGGGATTATTTCTCCTGGAGAATTTATTCCCTTAGCCGAATATGCTGGCATGATTGATTTAGTCAGCCAATGGGCACTCGATCAGGTTTTAGCACAGCAGGCAAAATGGCGCGCGGCGGGGATACAATTGTGTGTTGCAGTTAACCTGTCGACACGGGACCTTGACAGTGAAACCTTACCCCAAGAAATTGCTGCAAGATTAGCCTATTACCAGCTCCCACCCGAATCCTTGATGATCGAAATTACTGAAAGCACTTTAATGGCGGATTTAACTAAGGCGGTCGAGACGTTAGGAAAGATACGTGCCTTAGGGGTTAGACTTGCAATTGATGATTTTGGTACGGGTCATTCTTCCTTAGCTTATTTAAAGCATTTACCCGTTAATGAAGTCAAAATTGATAAAGCCTTTTTAAAGGATCTGGAGCAGGATAAACCATCGGAATACATCCTCGAAGCCAGTATTAATATTGCCAAAAAACTCGGTTATGAGGTAACTGTTGAAGGAATTGAAACGCTTGAGATTAGAGATAGGTTAGTGGCTATGGGGGTTGATACTATACAAGGTATGTATTACGCGAAGCCCATGAGTGCCGCCGAACTCGAAATGAACTGGGCCCAACTACATAATACAATCTAAACCTTGTGCTCATTAAAGTAAGCGCTCGTTAAATCAAATGCTCGTTAAATCAAATGCTCGTTAAATCAAGAGTATTAAGGCTTGCAGTCGAGCCTTAATACTGTCCAGTTATCGCTATTTGAGTTGTACTCCTTGAGTGATTTTTGTTGCCTTTGCTGATGTCAAAATAAGCTCAGGAAATCGCGCGTACTTGTATGTAAGAGTATTAGCTTTGTTCGCTTGATGTGAAACCAAGACTTAATATGGCGATTAACTCTGCCGGCATAGGCGCTAATTGGCGGGCTTGATTCATACACACCATTTCAATGGTTGCAGTGACAGCAGGCTTTTTACCCTGCGGGCGCCAAATTTCCTGTAGCCACACAGTGCGATACTTGCTCTCAAAGTAAAATTTAGTCCGTACATCGATAATATCGGCAAATTCCACCCCCTCATGGCACAGCATATCGCTACGATACACAGCAAAACCCAGTTGGTTTTGTTGCCATAATGCACTTAAACGCTCAGCACCAATCACATGCTCACGGGCTCGCTCGAAGTATTTCAAAAAGTTGGGGTGATACACCACGCCAGAAAAATCAGTATCTTCATAGTAGATTTGCACTGGGAAAGAAAAGGTCGGGCTAAATTGCGGCATGGGGTACGGCTATTCTAGATAGTTTTATTGCGCAATAGTTTAGCGGCTTATCTCTTAAAACAAAACCTCTAATGCGGAGAGACAAAAGCGCTGTTAAGGGAAATGTGCAGGCTACTTTAGGTCGGCAACGGCGATGCTTAATCTGGACATGATTGACAATGTGACGACTGAAATCGTCATTAGATTCGATTATGTGACGTTTTTCTGCTTATAGATAAAATGCTTGTTACCCAAAAAATATCACGCTAATCAGGCAGTAAAATCACACTATCGTGCCTAATTCATTAATCCCTTCCTATACTGATAACTGCAATCCCTTTCTTACGTTGATTTGCTAGGTTGAGAGCTTTATATGAGCGAAATTAAAAAATCAGAAATATTGACAGAGAGTGGCACAAATGAACTCGAAATTATTGAGTTTCATCTACATAAGACACTTCCCAATGGTGGCCATAAAGTGTGCCATTACGGTATTAATGTCGCCAAAGTGAGAGAAGTCATTAGGGTGCCAGAAACGTCAGATTATCCCAATGCCCAGCGGCACATGGTTGGGGTGTTCTCGCTGCGAGAAAAGTTGATCCCTTTGGTCGATCTTGCCGGTTGGCTTGGAATATCGACACCTGAGGATTTAACCCACAAAGTGGTCATAGTGACTGATTTTAATAAGATGATTAATGGGTTCTTAATCGATAGTGTTCGTAGCATCCATAGAGTGTCGTGGGAGCAAGTTGAATCGCCGAGTCAATTTTTAGAAGCGGGTGAAAATGATTGTGTCGTTGCCGTAGTACGCCGTGATGGCATGCTCATTATGATATTGGATTTTGAGAAAATTATTGCTGACATTAATCCTGAACTGAGTATGGATAAGTACGATGTCACGCTCGATAGAAGTGTACTGATCAATGATAAAATGCTGGCGAAACGTGAAGCGAAAACGATTTTAATTGTCGATGATTCCGCTTTTATTCGTAAGATGATCGAAAATACCCTTCGCAGCGCAGGTTACAACATTATCACAGCCAAAGATGGTGGTGATGCCCTTGAAATGCTGATGGAATTTGAGAATCTTGCTGACCAAGATAATGCTTCTATCTCTGATTTTGTCAGCGCCATTATTACGGATGTTGAGATGCCTCGCATGGATGGCATGCATTTGGTGAAACGCTTAAGAGAATCCAAGGCGTATCGACAAATGCCAATTGTGATGTTTTCCTCTTTAATGAGTGAAGATAACCGCGCAAAGGCGATGGCATTAGGTGCTAACGATACCATTACTAAACCAGAAATTGGTCGTATGGTCGGTATGATAGATAAATACGTATTCGAAGAGTAATGCTATTTCACTTAGCGACGATATTTGAATATGGGGTATTCGAGTCATTGCTATCAACGTCTTGAGTGATTCTTCAATGACAAACCATATCAAAGTAAAAAGCCATATTCACCGAGGCGAATATGGCTTTTTTGTAGGGTAAACGTTGTTTACTAGCGAATGATCATTTGATCGCGCTCTGGTCCAACAGAAACCATGCTAACGCGTACACCCATTAGGGCTTCAATACGTTCAACATATTGTTGTGCGGCGACAGGCAGGCTTTCGAAGGTGCGACAACCAGTAATATCTTCGCTCCAGCTTGGCATTTGCTCATACACTGGGCTTAACGCAGCAGTTTGTGGCCAAATTGGGTTCTCAGTGTGTTCACCAGCATAGGCAACACAGATTTTCAGATCTTTCATGCCAGAAAGACAATCAATCTTAGTCAGGGCAATTTCGGTTGCTGCTTGTAGCTCAACACCATTACGGGTGGCAACAGCATCAAAATATCCCATGTCACGTGGACGGCCTGTCGTTGCACCAAACTCGTTGGCATTTTCGCGGAAGGCGTCTTGCTCTTCCATTGCGGTCACTAACGTGCCTGTGCCGACTGATGAGCTAAAGGCTTTCGCGACAGCAATTACGCGCTCTGGACGCAGGGCAGGTAAACCGCTGCCGATACCCGCGTAAGCCGCAGTCACGTTTGAAGATGTGGTATAAGGATATTCGCCGTAGACTAAGTCGCGGCCAGCACCTAATTGCGCTTCAAACAGTAAGCTCGCATCTTGTTTTTGTAATGCTTTTAATGGCTCTGTCACGTTACAAATAAACGGACGCCAAGGTGCCGTCACTTCTAATAACCATGCGGTCATTTCGGCGGCGGTTTGATTAAAATCGCAACTTGGATAAAGTGCTTTTAACTGCGGTAATTTCCAGTCGAGCATAAATTGAATGCGCTCTTGCAGCACTTCAGGTTGGTTTAACCAACCGACTAAAATGCCTTTTTTCATCACGCGATCGCCATAGGCTGGCGCAATCCCTTGACGGGTTGAACCATAGGCGAGGTCGCCAAGACGTTGTTCTTCTAAGGTATCTTCTAATGCATGTAGAGGTAAGCACAGGGTAGCACGGTCAGAAATGCATAATTTGACTTCAATGCCAGCCGCTTGCACTTCAGCAATTTCTACACTGAGTTTTTCAGGGCTGATCACCATGCCAGGGCCTAAAACTGCAACGCAGTTAGGGTTGAAAATGCCACTCGGTAATTGGTGTAATTTAAAGGTGCCATAGTCGTTGACGACGGTATGGCCAGCGTTGTTACCACCTTGAAAGCGAATACTGGCAGCGGCATCCGCGGCTAAATAATCTACGATGCGGCCTTTGCCTTCATCACCCCAATTTGCACCCACAACCACGATCGACGGCATAACAACATCTCCTCATTGATTAAGACGCTATGCTAGACCCGTCATTTGAATAAGAGAAATTAATTATGGTTATCATCCCAATAAGAATTTCATATATCATTGGCTATCATTAACTCTAATACTTTGCAAAAGGTGGCGTTATGCTCGATATCCATTGGTTAAAGACCTTCGTGACTTTGGCTGAATACAAGCATTTTGGGAAAGCGGCCACAGCGCTGCACATGACGCAGCCCAATGTTAGCTTGCATATTAAGCAGTTAGAGCAAAGCACTCGAGTTAAGCTGATTGACCGTAATCCCTTTCGATTAACGCAAGCGGGATTTCGCCTGTTAGAGAGCAGTCAGAAGACGTTAATGGAGCTACAAATTTGTCAGGCGGATCTCAATGCGATTAATGACCTTAGCCAAGGCACCTTGACCATTGCCGCCAGCGATATTATCTCGCGGTTATTATTGATCCAGCCGTTTCAGCTCTTTAAGGCGGAGTTTCCGGGAATAGATTTCTCACTGCTCAACACTACCTCATCACAAGCCTCTGAATTGGTGAAAAATGCCGAGGCCGATTTAGGGTTTGTGATTGCGCAGAAGGAAAGTCAGCCACTGCATTTTACTGAGCTACAACAGATTAAATGGTGTGCAATCGGAGATAATTTACAGCAATGGCAGCAGGCAAAACCCTCTGTGGATACGCCCTTAGCCGAGCAACCGACGTTGATTTTATTAGGACACGATACGCGAACCCGCGAATTGCTCGATCCCGCATTGCCGTCGCTGAACTTATCGAATTACAGAATAATGGAAGTCGGCAGTGTTGACGCGCAAATCGATTGGGCTGAGGCGGGATTTGGTGTGGCTATCGTACCGGAGTTTTCGGTTTACACTAAGGCGAATCTCACCACTAAAGTCACTCCTCTACCGCAATTCCCTACAACGAGTTTAGGTTATATTGTGCGCCAGAATCAGATCCTGTCGAAGGCTATTAAGCTGCTGTTATATTGGGTGAATCAAGAGATCATTCGCTCGCAGCGGTAATCTATCATTCGCTTGTAGCGATAGTGGATTAGTCAGCGACTAAGAGCAGTTTGTCGTATTGGCCTGTGGCTTTTAGCTGTGACAAGCCTGCGTCGAGTTGGGTCGCTAAGGTTTGTGCTTGCGGATTTCCTTTCGAGAAGGCCAAAAAAATATCGCTGCTGTGGTTAGCAAATGCAGGAATAATCTCATCATCTACCCCCATTTTTTTCAGGTTTTCCTTGGCGACTAAGTCGAACATCAAGGCAGCATCTATGCGACCAATCAATAATAAATTGATGAGCTGTTGTTGGTTGGCGACGGTGACGATATTGAGCTGTTGCTGTTTAACTAATTTGGGAAACTCATCGCCATATTCATAGCTTTTAATCACGCCGATAACGGTGCCTTTAGGTAGCGCCCATTTATTGTCTGCCAGAATAGGTTTTTGTTTCTTTTGATAAAAAGAAGCCGTGGCGATAAATAATGGGGTGTTTCCAAAGATGAAGCGTTGCTCAGTACTGTTCTCGCGGGTGACGTTAAACACTCCATCAACTGCACCTTTTTCTGCCATCATTAAGGCACGGGAGTAGGGTACAACTAAGCTATTCACTTCAATATGCGACTGTCTAAATGCGGCTTGGATTAAACGATGGGAAATACCTTGACCAAACTGATTGGCGAAAGGTGGCCAACTGTCTTCTGCGGCTAAGGTTATGGCTTGAGGTTGCGATTCTGCTGGTATTGCATTACTTTCTTTAGCGAGTGCCATGTTGCAAATAATGGATACGAGCAATAAAACGATGCTAAGTATCAATGCTGACGGCAAATTTAATGCCTGCTGCATCCTGAGCCTCATTCTGTTCCCTGCACGCATTTTGCTTCCATCTCCCCGCTTAGTATATGGCTTTTATAGCATAAAGAATTATATCTAGACTAATGATTTGAATATTAATTACTGATAGTTAGTCCTTTTGTGATGTTTATAGGATATTTCAACAACCTCAGTTTACTGTGTGCGGGTCTATTATTTTTATGTACTGTGTTTAAGGGGAATTTTATGCTGGGCAACACATGAACTGGCTTAGCTTTCTTGCTAATACCAATCGTACTAAATATCTGTTCATTCAGCGGGAGTTCAACGCGCTTTAGACAAGGCGAAGGCTTGAAGGCATAGTGGTACTCTGTTCCGCCGCCCTTCGGGAGCCTCACAGGCATCCCACTCCCGTGTTGCATTGACTTAAAAGGGAATAACCATTTCTGCGTCAATGCGCCTTGGATTGAGATGCCTGTGAGGCTCTGAACTGATTAGATATTTAATGTGATTGGTAATAAGTAGAAGAAATTGAAATGGATAAGTTTCAATGCTGCCATCAAACGAATCGCTAAATTGTTTAGTGAGGTTCGTTTGATGGTGACGTGTGTTGATCTTAGCTGCGCTATTTGACCTTAGTGGCTTGCATAGTAATCCAAGTCTTATAGGGCTGATACTTGTCATAACACCAATGGAATAGGGTGCTGTAGAAGAAGAAAAAGATCAAAAAAACCGCTTCTAAGCCCATGGCTGCCAACCAACCTATCTGTAGAAACCAGGCGATGGTCGGTATGCTAATGAAAATAAGTCCCCCTTCAAATCCAAAGGTATGCAGTATTCTGGTTTTCAAAGTACGTTGCTCTCGATTTGCCCCAAATACCCTGTCGAATCCTAGGTTGTAGAAGTAGTTCCATACCACGGTATAAAGACTCAAAGCGATACCTACTATGACAAGTTCACTGGTTCCCTTGCCTGATATTAGGGCAGAAACGGGGATAATAATAGCGAGTGCAATCGCTTCAAAGAGTAAGGCGTTAAAGATACGTTCTGTCGTTTTCATGGCTATTTCCCATTCATTTAATGTGACTATGGCCATAATTTTATCTAGTATAGGGATAAGTTATAGTTAGATAGTATCGGTAAAAGCGATATGTTTAGTCTCGAACAACTCGAAGCCTTTATAGAAACCGTAGAATCTGGTTCATTTTCGAATGCTGCAAGGCAACTTAAGAAAGCACAATCCGTGATTAGCCAGCATGTGATGAATCTTGAAATTGACTGTGGGGTTGAGTTATTTGGCCGTTCGGGTCGTTATCCAGTATTAACGGCCGAAGGTAGTAAATTACTGCCCTACGCAAGAGCGACGATTCTTCAACATCGTAGGCTCAAACATACCGCCTTATCGCTCTTCAGTAGTCAATCTTCAGAAGTGTGCCTTGCGATGGATGAAGGCATTCCGATACAGAGAATATCTGAAATTATTCGGTTGTTAGAGGGTGATTTTCCTAATATCGAACTCGAGTTTCTCAGTGCCTCAAGTATAGACATTATCGACATGGTGCATTCGGGAAGAGCATCTACAGGATTGATTTTTAGTGAATTATCTATGCCAAGTAGTATAGATTTTGAGAGTATTGGGGTGATTCAATTCGATCTTTATGTGGCGAGTTCGCATCCCTTAGCAAAATCAGTTGCACCGAACATGGACTCATTGCGACTGTATCGACAATTACTCATCCGCTCACGGAATACTAAAACCAGTAGTTTTCAGCAGGCGTTCAGTCCTGATGTTTGGTATGCCGATAACTATTACGTGTTATTGGAGCTCGCATTACAGGGCCATGGTTGGTGTCTATTGCCCGAGCATATGGCGTCCAATTTAGTTTCATCGGGTAACTTAACTCGCGTCCCCATAGAATTTGAGCAGATAGGCTGGCATGCAAACGTCGATGTGATCCAGCATCAAGATAAAAGCAGCCTGCCATTATTGAAACGACTCAGACAACTGTTTAGAGAACTCTTGGTTGGACAGAAATAAATGGTTGGACAGAAATAAAGCAAAGCATAAATAAAACCCTGTTAAGTGAGTACTCTACTGGGGTTTAGTTTTTGTGGATCAGGATTGGTGAATCAGGATTCATCATTACGCGGAAAGTTAGCCAGCACTAGCTCGGCCACTTTGCGCAGTTCATTCGGGCAAATTCCACTGGTCGCTTGTACGGCCATACCTTGCAATACAGTGCCTATATAACGGGCAAGCAGCAAGGGATCGGCGTCAGCGGGCAAATCACCTTCATCTTTGGCGCGTTGCAGTCGTTCGCACAGGGCTATTTCACCGTCGCGGCGACGATTAATCAAAGTGTCTTTAATCGCTTGCCCTGCTTCACTACAGGTGAGTGCCCCTTGAACAATCAAACATCCCTGTGGATGGCTTTTATCCACCAAAGAGCTTGCCGCACCGAGTAGCATTGACTCGATAACCTGATAGGCGGTTTTTTGTTCCAGTGCCGGGTAGAAAAACGCACAGGGGCGCTGTTCATACAATTCTATCGCTTTGAGAAATAACTGTTCTTTATTACCGAAAGCGGCATAAAGGCTAGGTTTATTAATGCCCATAGCTTGGGTGAGATCGGTTAACGATGTACCTTCAAAACCTTTGAGCCAGAAGACTTCTAAGGCTTTTGCTAATGCATCGTCAGTGTCAAAAGCTCGTGGGCGACCAACACAGGGCGTCTGGGTGACGGTTGACATCATTAGGCTCCTCAATTCTCAATTGCCCCTAGGATAGACATGGGTTTAGTCCCTGTCCAGCCACACTTGCCACTGATGACGGACTTAGGGGGGATATGTCTACTTAGTCATTCAAGGTGTCACCTAAGTTCAGCATGTTATCTGCGTTAGTCAGTGTTTGCTTCAATATTCATCAAAATGCTTTGCAGTTCAAACTCGTAGCCTTTTGCCTCTGGACGCATTCCTGCCTAGGGTAAGTGCACACTTTTAATTAAATACCGTTCGGTACATAAATTTGTTGACAGCATCATTTTACGCTATATATTACCGTCCAGTACAGAATATTTTTTACCAGTCGGTATTTAATTGGTTTGGTTTGTAACACAGCTGCATGTGTGTGGTTCGAACAGCGTGAAATGCCCGCCACTTTGAGGATAGTAATATGATGAGTAACAAACCTTTACGAATAATGATGTTAACGGCTGTGGCTACTTTCGTCCTTTCAGCTTGTGGTGAGCAAACAGCGCAGCAGGGACCTGCACCGAGTGCGCCTAAGGTGGATGTCGCTCAGGTATTACATGAGCGAGTCACCGAATGGGATGAGTTTACCGGTCGTTTACAGGCGCCAGAAAGTGTCACCCTTATCCCGCGGGTGTCGGGCTATATCGACTCAGTAAATTTTAAAGAAGGCGCCTTAGTGAAAAAAGGCGAAGTGTTATTTCGCATCGATCCAAGCGTGTTTGAAGTGGAAGTGGCCCGGTTAAAAGCAGATCTTGCTAGCGCACTCTCTGCAGAGCAACTGGCCACTAATGATTTTGAACGGGCACATAAGTTATTTGACCAAAAGGCGGTCTCGGCCGAATTACTCGATACCCGTGAGTCGAATAAACGTCAGACTGCAGCCGCAGTCGCTTCGGTGAAAGCAGCACTCATGCGCGCCGAGCTTGATTTAGCTTATACCCAAGTACAAGCGCCGATTGATGGCCGAGTATCCTACGCCAATGTCACCGCGGGTAACTATGTCACCGCAGGGCAGAGTGTGCTGACCAGCTTAGTCTCTACCGCCAGCATGTATGCCTATTTCGATGTGGACGAGCAAACCTACCTTAAATACGTGAAGTTAACTGCACAGAACAAACGTAACGATCCCCGTGCTGGCGATAATCCTGTGTACATGGCTTTAGCCAATGAGCGCGATTATCACCATATTGGCATGGTCGACTTTGTGGATAATGCGATGGATAAGCAGACGGGTACTATTCGAGTGAGGGCCACTTTTGACAATGAAGACAATAACCTATTGCCAGGCTTGTTTGCGCGTCTTCGTACTGCGGGCAGTGGCGCCTATGAGGGGATCTTGATTGACGATAAAGCGGTTGGCACAGATCTCAATAATAAGTTTGTGCTGATCGTCGGTCATGATGGCACGGTCGAATATCGCGGTGTGACCTTAGGCGAAAAAGTCCAAGGACTGCGCATTGTAACCCAAGGCTTGATGGCCGAAGACAAGATCGTCGTCAACGGTATGCAACGCGTTCGTCCTAAGATGCAAATTGAGCCAAACATAGTGGACATGGTCGACAGCGACAAGCTCGAGGCGCTACGCCAAGCCCAGTTAATACTCGATAAAAACCAAGAGCATTTGACGGCGCAAGCGGTCGAAACGGCGAGCCGCGGTTAAGGAATAACACACTATGTTGTCGCAATTTTTCATTAAAAGACCGATATTTGCAGCCGTGCTGTCATTGCTGTTTCTTATCACAGGGGCGATTGCCGTTTGGCAGTTGCCTATTACCGAATATCCAGAGGTGGTACCGCCAACGGTAGTGGTCACTGCTAATTATCCTGGCGCAAATCCTAAAGTGATTGCCGAAACAGTGGCTTCACCGCTGGAGCAGGAAATCAACGGCGTCGAAGACATGTTGTACATGTCATCGCAGGCGACGTCCGATGGACGCATGACCTTGACTATCACCTTTGCGATTGGCACGGATGTGGATAAGGCACAAACCCAAGTGCAGAGCCGAGTCGATCGCGCTATGCCCCGTCTGCCGCAGGAAGTGCAACGCTTAGGTATAGTCACCGAAAAATCATCGCCAGACTTGACTATGGTGGTGCATTTGTTATCGCCGGATAACCGTTACGACATGTTGTATCTGTCTAACTATGCGGCGCTAAACGTCAAAGACGAGTTAGCGCGGATTAACGGTGTGGGTGCGGTACGTTTGTTTGGCGCCGGCGAATACAGCCTGAGAATTTGGCTCGATCCGAATAAAGTTTCGGCGCTGGGTTTATCACCTGCGGACATTATTGCTGCCGTGCGTGAGCAAAACCAACAGGCGGCAGCGGGCAGTTTAGGTGCTCAGCCCAGTGGCAATGCTGATTTCCAACTCTTGATTAACGTGAAAGGCCGTTTAACTGAACTGTCTGAATTTGAAGATATTATTGTCAAAGTTGGCCAAAACGGTGAAGTGAATCGTTTGAAGGATGTGGCTCGTATCGAGCTGGGCGCGACCAGTTATGCGCTGCGCTCACTGCTGGATAATAAAGATGCCGTGGCGATCCCAGTGTTTCAAGCATCGGGGTCGAATGCGATTCAGATTTCCGATGATGTGCGCGCCAAAATGGCGGAATTGTCACAGTCTTTCCCTGAAGGACTCGAATACGAAATCGTTTACGACCCAACAGTGTTCGTGCGTGGCTCGATTGAAGCTGTGGTAAAAACCCTGCTTGAAGCCGTGTTGCTGGTGGTGTTAGTGGTGGTGCTATTTCTGCAAACTTGGCGCGCATCGATTATTCCGCTGGTGGCCGTGCCTGTGTCTTTGGTCGGTACCTTTGCCTTTATGCATCTGCTCGGTTTCTCGTTAAACGCCTTGTCGCTATTTGGGCTGGTGCTCGCCATCGGTATCGTGGTTGACGATGCCATCGTCGTGGTCGAAAACGTCGAGCGTAATATTGCCGCAGGATTAAGCCCAGTAGAGGCAACGCAAAAGGCGATGAAGGAAGTGACTGGCCCGATTGTGGCAACCACCTTAGTGCTGGCGGCGGTGTTTATTCCAACGGCCTTTATGAGCGGTTTAACCGGGCAGTTCTATAAACAGTTTGCCTTGACTATTACTATCTCGACCTTTATCTCGGCGATTAACTCACTCACTTTGAGTCCGGCATTATCGGCGCTGTTACTCAAGAGCCATGATGCACCTAAGGACGGCTTAACGCGTCTAATGGATAAGTTGTTTGGTGCTTGGTTATTTGTGCCTTTTAATCGTTTATTTAACCGTGCATCCGATGGTTATGGCTGGTTAGTGCGTAAGGTGATCCGTTTTGGCGGCATTATCGGCCTAGTGTATTTAGGCATGGTGGCGTTAACGGGTGTGCAATTTGCCAATACACCAACGGGTTATGTGCCCGGCCAAGATAAACAGTATTTAGTGGCCTTTGCTCAGTTGCCCGATGCGGCATCCCTTGAACGTACGGATAGTGTGATCAAGAAGATGTCTGAGATTGCGCTAAATCACCCCGGAGTCGCGCACTCGATTGCCTTCCCTGGCCTTAGCATCAACGGTTTTACCAATAGTCCTAACTCAGGCGTGGTGTTTGTTGCGCTCGATGATTTTGACTCGCGTACCAGTCCTGAGCTGTCGGCGAATGCCATTGCAGGACAATTGAATCAGCAATTTGCTGCTATTCAAGACGCATTTATTGCCATCTTCCCGCCGCCACCTGTGCAAGGCCTCGGCACTATAGGAGGGTTCCGTCTGCAAATTCAAGACAGAGCCAACCTTGGTTATGAGGCCTTGTATCAGGTGACCCAACAAGTGATGTACAAGGCGTGGGCCGATCCTCAGTTAGCTGGTGTTTTCTCTAGCTATCAAGTGAATGTGCCCCAACTTGAACTGGATATTGATCGAACTAAAGCGAAACAGCAGGCAGTGTCGCTCGATCAAATCTTCCAGACATTACAAACCTATATGGGCTCGACTTATGTCAATGACTTCAATCGTTTCGGTCGAACCTATCAGGTGAATATGCAAGCCGACGAGGCGTTCCGCCAAAGTCCGCAACAGATAAGCCAGCTAAAGGTGCCGAATCTGAATGGTGACATGATCCCGCTAGGTTCGTTCATCAACGTCAGCCAAAGTTCAGGCCCAGACAGAGTGATGCACTATAACGGTTTCACGACCGCTGAAATCAACGGTGGTCCAGCGCTCGGAGTGAGTACAGGCCAAGCGCAGGCGGCGATTGAGAAAATTTTGGCTGAAACCTTACCTAATGGTATGACTTATGAGTGGACCGAGCTGACCTATCAGCAAATTCTCGCGGGCAATACGGGTCTTTTGGTTTTCCCGCTGGTGATCATCTTAGTGTTTATGGTGCTAGCCGCCCAGTACGAGAGCTTAAGCTTGCCATTGGCGATTATCTTAATCATCCCAATGACCTTACTTTCAGCCCTCAGTGGTGTGCTGATTTACGGTGGGGATAATAATATCTTCACCCAAATTGGCCTGATAGTGCTGGTGGGGCTGGCGACTAAGAACGCTATTTTGATTGTCGAGTTTGCAAAGGAGAAACAAGACCATGGTATGGCACCTATGGAGGCGATATTAGAGGCAGCAAGATTACGTTTACGTCCTATCTTGATGACATCTATCGCCTTTATCATGGGAGTGGTGCCTATGGTGTTCTCCACTGGCGCGGGCGCCGAGATGCGCCAAGCCATGGGCGTGGCAGTATTCGCCGGTATGATAGGGGTGACAGTTTTTGGTCTTATCCTAACGCCGCTGTTTTACTATGCCTTAGCAAAGAGAGGCGGTAAAAAAGCCGATGAGTATAAAGAGATAACAGTCGGTTAAGCTTGTTTTCTAGTTGAAAACACATGAAAGGTCTACATTGAGTAGGCCTTTTTTGTTTATTCACGGCGAGAGCGATTAGATTTGACTATCTTTAGCTGGGGTTAATTAACATTAGGTCAATTGATGTTTAGTGATGGTATTGCTCGCCAGATTAAAACTAAAACCAGAAATGAGGAATATCGTTGGTATTTTCTGGATCATCAATAAGAAACAATGAATAACTATTACCAGACCATTCTGTTAGCTTATAACTTATTGCCACTTGAGCGCGTCATTATCACAGTATGATTAGAATGGTTACTGTTTTACGACTTTTCTATATAATTTGATGATTATTCAATGTATTAGTAATGTACAATGCTAGATGAATCTAGATCGTTTTTTTACGCAGAACTCAGCTAAGGTACTTGTTGGCCTTGCATCACTATGCCCGAGGTAACGGATGATCCTATATCGCGTTTTATATGCGTTAGTACTTTGCGTTTTGATCTATTTCACGCCTCAAGTCATGGCTGCTGAACTCAATATTAATGTAGTAGATCTGCAACAACAGGCCATTGCCGATACTGTCGTGGAGCTGATCCCAGCAGTGATGCCCGATAATGCAATACCTATCGAGCATTATGAAATGTCGCAAAAAAATCGAACCTTTATCCCCTTTGTGCTGGCGGTGCCTAAAGGTGCAAAGGTGGATTTTCCCAACTTAGATCGTACTCGCCACCATGTGTATTCTTTTTCAGAAGCTAAACCTTTCGAACTTAAATTGTATGTGGGTCAGGCCGAAGCGCCGATTCAGTTCGATAAACCCGGTTTGGTCGCGCTTGGCTGTAATATTCACGATTATATGCAGGCATTTATCTATGTGGCAGATAGCCCTATTGTCGCGGTGACGGACGAAAAAGGTGAGATCCAGTTTAAGGGACTTACCGCCGGTCAATATAAAGTTAAGCGCTGGCATCCATGGCAGAAGGCGGCATCAGAGCCAACGGATTTACTGATCGCTAATGGTCCTAATCAACTCAGTCTGTCCTTAGACATTGAGCGTCAAGCTAAACCGTCGTCGCCGCCGTCGGGATTTGGTCACTACGATTCTGAAGGTAAGCCATTACATGCTAAATAGTTTTCGCGCTCGGCTGATTTTAGTTTTCTTTATTGTGCTGACGTTAGTGCAATTTGCCACGGCATTTTCCGTGTTGACAGCGACCGAAAAAGATAACTTTTTACAGCAACAGAAAAGCCTCGATATTGGCGCGAATGTGTTTCTCGAAGTGTTATCGAATCGCGGTATTCAGCTCAGTCAAAGTTTGTCCGTACTCAGTGCCGATTTTGGTTTTAAGCGCGCGATTGCTACTGGTGAGCAAGAAACCATTGAGTCAGTGTTATCTAATCACGGCTCTCGTATTGGTGCCGACGCCGCTGTATTGTTATCACCTAAAGGGGAGCTCTTGACCTCGAGTTTGCCCGGACTCACTCAGGATGATATTCAATCCTTATTTAATATGACCACCAGCAATCATAATGCGTTAGCTATCCTTAATTTTGATCATGCTAGCTATCAGTTTGTGCTGCAGCCGGTGAAGGCGCCGACCTTAATCGCTTGGGTTGGCATGGGTTTTTTATTGGATGAGAAGGTCGCCCAACAAGCTAAAGCTATTACGGGCATCGATGTGAGTTTTGTCAATCAGGCAACGGGCCGCACTGAAATCGCTTCAACCTTATCAGATAATGAAAAGTTAAGCGTAATTGAGCAGGCGAGCTTATTGCCTAGCTTGCTGAAAATGCCTAGTGAAAGTATTCCCGTAGATCATCTGTCTATGGGCATCAAACTTTATGATCACAACGGCAGCCAATTAGCGCTACTACATCAATCAAACCTTAAGTGGCAGCAAAGTTATCAGCAACTACGCAATAATATGCTGCTAATTTTTGCTTTGACCTTAGCACTGGCGATTGCGATTGCGATTTGGTTGTCGGGCAGTTTGACTGAACCCGTGCATCAACTTGTGAATTATGCCCGTAAAATCGGTCAAGGTAAGCAGCCTGCCAATATTCAAGGTGCGCCAGCAGAGCTGAGGGTGTTGGCTAAGAGTTTATCCTTAATGCGCGATGATATTGAAGCGCGGGAAAAGGATTTAGTCTACCAATCTCGCCACGATAGCTTGACAGGTTTACTCAATCGTTTTGCCGCAAAACAGCATTTGGCGGATCTTAACGATAAATTATCCGGTGCTATGGTGTTGTTAGATATTAAACATTTCCGCCATATCAACGATATTATTGGTTTTGCCAACGCCGATACTTTGTTACTGCTTTTTGCTCGTCGCCTAGAGCAATTAGCACCGACACCGGATTTATTGGCACGATTAGACGGTGACTCATTTTTACTTCTTTATAGCCAAGGTATTCGCCCTGAACATTTACTGAAATCATTGGATATGCTGGAGTCACCCTTTCCAATCCAAGGCTCAAATATTTCTCTTACCGTGCGTGCGGGATTACTCGAAATCGATGGTAATGGTGCTGATATCGATGTGTTAGTGCGCCGCGCCGAAATTGCCCTCAATCAAGCCTGTCTCGAAGAGCAACGTATTGTCAGTTATCGTCAAGGCGCCGATGAAAAGTATCAGCGTGAGCTGACGATTATCCGTGATTTGCCTATAGGTTTAGCGCAAAACCAATTGTATTTAGTGTTCCAACCTAAAGTGGATTTACGCCTAAATCAGTGCACTGGCGCCGAGGCATTGATCCGCTGGCAGCATCCTACGCTAGGGTTTATTCCGCCCGATGAATTTATTCAACTGGCTGAAAATTCTGGCAACATTGATATTGTTAGCCAGTGGGTATTGAAGCAGGCAATTCAGCAATTAGTGACATGGCAGCGGCGGGGTATAGTGCTAAAACTGGCTATTAACCTGTCGGCCCATGATTTAGTCGATACTCGCTTACCGAATCAAATCGCCATTTTACTAAAAGATAATAATCTGCCAAGCGGCGCACTCTGCATTGAAGTCACCGAAGGCGCTGTGATGAAAGATGCACAGACTGTGGTGAGTGTGTTGCAGCGATTCCGTGACATGGGCGTGTCGGTTGCCATCGATGACTTTGGCACGGGGCATTCATCCTTAGCTTATTTGAAAATTTTGCCCGTCAATGAAGTGAAGATTGATCGTAGTTTTATCAAAGACATGCTCACGGATAGCCAAGATGTGATGATAGTCGATACGAGTATTAAATTGATCCATGGCTTAGGTTTTACCGTAGTAGCCGAAGGCGTTGAAGAACAAGAAGGTGTTGATATATTGCGCAATCTTGATTGCGATATCATTCAAGGTTATGTGTTTTCGAAACCCTTAAAAGCGGCTGAATTTGATCTGTGGTTCGAGGCGTTTAACCATCCAAATACTTCTGATGCATAAGCGCGTTTACTCAAGTCAATATGCAAAGACGCTAGGCTAAAGATTCATCGTCGACAGAATTAGAGCGGAGCATCAAGTGAACATTTCCATAAATGCATTGAAGTTGAATTCATTAACTTGGACTTATGTTAAGGCTTTGTCTTGCCTATTTTTACTATTGGGCACTGTTCCTACGTTTGCTGAAGGTAGCCGTGTGGTCGCGACTGGCGGCGGGACGATGATTGAAGGCAGTGCTGGCGGTGGCATAGTGCCATGGGCTGTGATCAACGGTTATGGTAGTAGCGGTGAATGGTCCACTACGGCGATGGCGACGGGTGTCTATGTCGATGATTTTACGCTGAAAGTGATCGGCGCTTCTTTGAGTTTTGATAATCGATTCGAGCTCAGTGTTGCTCGGCAAACCTTTGATTTGGATACTATGGGCGGCGAGTTAGGCCAAGATATTTTCGGCGTAAAATACAAGCTTGCCGGAGAGCTGCTTTATACGGCTATGCCGCAAATTACCTTAGGTGCCCAGTATAAAAGAGTCGATGACTTTGCGATTCCTCAGGCAGTTGGGGCGCGGGATGATTGGGGTTTAGATGTGTATATTGCTGCCAGCAAAGTATTTTTTGATGCGGTAGCGGGACGAAATGTATTACTCAATGGGACCGTGCGCGCGACCAAGGCGAATCAAACGGGTTTATTGGGTTTTGGTACTCAAGCCAATTATGATTACCAGTTTGTGCTCGAAGCCTCTGCCGCGGTATTGCTGACGGATAATGTGGCACTGGGTATCGAATATCGTCAGAAACCCGATGAGTTAGCTTTTGCCCGTGAGGATGATTGGCAAGATGTGTTTTTAGCTTGGTTTATCAATAAGCATCTTTCCGTGGTGACGGCCTATGCGAATTTGGGCAGCATTGCGGGGTTTGAAGAGCAACGGGGTTGGTACCTGTCGGTGGAGGGGGCGTTATGAGGCGTTTACGGGTGAAGCTAATACCTTTGGTCGCAGTGTTTTTTTTCACTGGCTGTGGGGTGCAAGCGACCGAAACCTCAGCATCACTAACTCACTCTAGTCATCAAACCGCAAGCCATCAAACCTTATACCAAGATTTAGGTGGTAACGCAGGCGTATCGGCGATAGTCGATGGTTTGCTGGCACGTATTGCCACAGATCCACGCATAGTGCATCACTTTCAAGAGACAGATATTGCGTTATTTCGTGAGCGTGCCATTGAACATTTCTGTCTGGTTGCCGATGGCGGCTGCGTGTATCACGGCGAAAGTATGCAGCACAGTCATAGAGGATTGAATATTACTCAAGCGGATTTTGATGCCTTAGTCGGTCATTTGATTGAATCGATGAAAGAGCAACATATTCCGCTATCGACCCGTAATGCCTTTCTAAAACGTCTCGCCCCTATGTATACGGACATTACCTATCACTAGTGTGTTGTTTGTATTATCAAAAAGTGGCCTTTAAATATGGCGAAGGTGTTTGATGCGGTTAGTGTGATGAATCGCCTCATTTTTGTCTTGTGACTAGAGCAATAACGCCTCATCGATAGGGTGAAATTGAGAGGCTGCATCCCTTAAGGATTTAGCCGTCAGGGTAGGGACGCCATACACTTGGGTTTCAACGCCATACTTTTGATGAATTTTTTGCAGCAATAAATCGAAATCGCCATCACCAGACAATAAGATCACTGTATCCACTTCACTCGCCGCTTCCATAATATCTATGGTGATCCCCACGTCCCAATCGCCTTTGGCTGAGCCATCGCTACGCTGAATAAACGGTTTTAACTTCACCTCAAAACCTATGTGCTTTAGTGCGTCTTGAAATTTCAATTGCCCATCGTCGCCCTTATGGATGGCATAAGCCACGGCCAACGCTATATCACCTTCATAACCTAAGTGTTGCCACAGTTTACGATAATTAAATTGGCGACCATAGGCTTCACGGCAGGTGTAATAGATGTTTTGTACATCGACAAATAAAGCGATTTTTTTCAAGGCGTTTTCCAGCGGTTAGGGGAGTAAGGGCACTATAGCATATCGAGGCAATGGGGTTTTCAAGGATGTTAGAGTGTTGGGTTCAGCCGTCGAGATTGTGAACCCAAAGCGTATGTTAGCTTCTATGGTATTTTTGATATTCGCCCGGTGACATGCCGCAGAGTTTTTTAAAGTAACGCCCCATATGACTTTGATTGGCAAAGCCATTATTGAGGGCGATATCGGTCAAGGATTGCGTTGAATGGCTCAAGCTTTGTTTGACCTTTTCAATGCGCACTTGCAGCAAATACTCCTGCGGCGTCATCGCAAATTGGCATTTAAACATGCGACAAAAATGGTACTCGCTCAGTTGGGCAAGCTCGGCCAACTCAGACAAGTAAATCTGCCTATGGGAATGGCAATGAATAAACTCTTTGATCGCTTTAGCCACTTTAGGTGCGAGCCCACCCTTAATTGGCCCCACCGACAAATTAAAGCCTGAGCTTTGCAGCAAAGTCACCAGCACAGTGTCGGTTACCTGTTCCATCATCAGATGGTGATCACTCGTCTGCCAATCGAGCCCGGCAACTTGATGTCGAAACAGCGCCTCTAATCTCGGATTATCGACAAAGGTCAACTCAGGTAAACGCACTTGGCGTGGATCTTTATCAAAGACTCGCACCGCCAATTTTTTAAGATGTTCATCGCTAAAATACAAATGCATAAACTGCTGCGGTTGCCCCAGTTGCCAATGGCTTTGGCAGCCTTGGGGCATAAGACAAAACTTACTGGGCGCGCCATAGTCGGCCTTGATATCGGTTCTGTGGGTTTCGTAGCCGCCATCCAGATACATGCTCAGCGTATGTTGTGCATCGTTTTGGTAATACAGACGCTCGCTCGCATTTTGATAATGAGCCCAAGATAAATCCTCCGTAATCGCTTGTTTACGAATACAGGTTTTGGCGGATTTATCAAAACTGATGTATTTGGGCTCCATGGGTTCCTAGTGATCTCACTGGCTAAGCATTTTGTCTTTCCAAATTATCGCACTTATGGGCGTGGCTCAACGTCCGCTCGCGATTAAAACCGCAATATCGTGTTATGGCCAACAAGATGGTGACATAAGGACGAAAGCCATCGCTGTATAGTTTGCCTCATTAAGCATTTTATGAAGGTGTAGGGGACTCATTATGGCTGCTGTGATGTATTTGCTGATGATTTTTGTGTGGGGTTTTTCGTGGATTGCCATTAAGTGGCAGCACGGTGAGGTGGCGACGGAAGTCTCGATTTTCTATCGGTTTGCGATTGCGAGTCTCTTGATGTTCGCCATTGGCTTTGCCTTTAACAAGCTGCAAGCGGTAAAGCTTAGGCAGCATCCTTGGTTTGCACTACAAGGCGTGTGTCTATTTTGTTTGAACTTTATCGCGTTTTATACCGCAACCCATTATATCGCCAGCGGTTTAACGGCGGTGATTATGGCCACGGCCCCCATTTTTAATGCGATACATGGCCGTATTTTTTACGGTACGCCAACTAGTCGTAATTTTTGGTTAGGCGTCGGTGTCGGTCTGGGGGGCATTAGCTTACTCTTTGGTGCCGATTTGCTCGCGACTCAGTGGTCACAAAATTTAGTGTGGGGCTTATTGTTTTCGCTGTTAGGTACGTGGTTTTTCTCGATTGGTAACATGATCAGTATGCGCAACTCGCGCGATAATGTGTCGCCCTTTACCTCAACAGCCTATGCCATGTGCTATGGCAGTGCGGCGTTACTGCTCATCATCTGGTTTAAAGATTTAAGCTTTAGTTTACCGCTGACAACCAGCTATCTTGGCAGCTTGTTTTACTTAGCCGTTATCGCCTCTGTGATTGGCTTTACCGCTTATTTGATCTTGGTTGAGCGAATTGGCGCTAATGCCGCTGCGTATCTGTTGGTGATAACCCCTGTGGTGGCGTTAAGTGTATCGAGTGTGTTTGAGGATTATCAGTGGACTTGGTATTCAAGCGTGGGACTCTTGCTGGTCGCGCTCGGAAACATGTTAACGCGCCGTCAAAAACCGCTTGTTTGGTTTAAGTCTTCTGCCACGCCAGCGGTGAAAGCTTAACGTCGCAGCTAGCGTCATGAAAGTGCATATGAGACAAGGCTCGATTCGACGATTGTAAGTCAGTCGAGCCAGTACTTATTTGAAATATTGTGCCGGTGTGGTGCCAGTATATTGCTTAAAAAAGCTGATAAAGGCACTGTCGCTGGAAAATTGTAAATTAAAGCCCACCTGCGCCACCGAGATTCCCGTTGCTAATTGTTCTATGGCCGCAAGTAAGCGCCATTGCTGGCGCCAGGCTTGATAAGCCATGCCCGTCTGCGCGCTAAAAATGCGGCTAATTGTGCGTTCACTGGCACCGATTTCTACTGCCATATCCTTAAGATTGGCTGGCGGTTTTTGATCTTGCTGTAGTTGCGCTAGCCAGGTTGTTAAACGTTTATCCTGTGGGAGGGGTAAAGCCAGATTTTCTTCCGTGGCATTGCCCAATTCTTCGCAGAGCAGCAAAAAGGCATTGTATTGAGTGCTTCTTGGTTTGTCCCAAGGCCAAAACGACATAGTGTCGATTAAGGCTTTGAGTAGCGGATTTACATGGAAAATAGTGACTTTATCGGGCAATAAAGTGACGGTTTCTGGTTCAAAGTAGAGTGAGCGATAGGCAACCACATTACGCATGGTGACGCTGTGCTTAACGCCAGCTGGCAACCAAGCCGCACGCGTTGGCGGTAACACCATTTGAGTATCGGCTAGGGTGAATCTCATCACGCCTGTGGGGGCGTACAGCAGTTGCGCCTTCCTGTGGTGATGCATTCCCGAGTCGTGTTCGCCCATATCGGCGGCAATGCCAATAACCAGATTATCCAGCAGATCTGGATTAAATAGTTGTTCGGGTTGAATAAAGGCCATCTTGTCCTATTTTTGATGTTTTTTGTCTAAGTGTTGTTAGTTGTCACATTTGGATTTTATCTATACTGCGCCATCTTTTACAAGTATGGAGTGACATTTCGGTAAACCAACTCATTTGTTGGAGTGCTGAAATGGACTAAAAATCATGAATATAAAACTCCCTTTAGGGCTCGCTGTGCTGCTAATGATGTTTCCGCAAATTATGGAAACAATCTATAGCCCAGCGTTGCCTAATATTGCAGAACACTTTGCAGTGTCGATTGCTGGCGCATCGCAAACCTTATCTGTGTACTTTATTGCTTTTGCTATCGGCGTATTTTGCTGGGGCCGCTTAGCCGACATTATTGGTCGCCGTAAAGCTATGCTCGCGGGATTAGTATGTTATGCCATTGGCTCTGCGTTAGCCTTGATGGTGAGCGATTTTAGCCTGTTGTTGCTGGCCCGCATATTGTCGGCTTTTGGCGCGGCAGTGGGTTCTGTGATTACCCAAACTATGATGCGTGACAGTTATAGCGGCGAAGAATTAGCCAAAGTCTTTTCTGTGATGGGAATGTCACTTGGGATAAGCCCTGTCATCGGATTGCTATTGGGCAGTATCCTCAGTGCGTATTGGGGATATCAAGGTGTGTTTGCCGCACTCATGGTCTCTGCAATTGTGCTGCTGTTTTTGTCGGTAAAATCTTTACCCGAAACCAAACCCACACATACCCAGAAAATCGCGATAGGCGAGTTAGCGATTAAGATGCTTACCGACAGCGAGATTATTAAGAGCAGCTTGTTGGTGGCGGCGTTTAACCTAATGTGGTTTAGCTACTTTTCACTGGCGCCATTTATGTTTGAGGCGCAAGGCTTATCGACACTCGCGTTTGGTACTAGTGGCTTACTGTTAGGCTTTGGTGCTTTCCTTGGTAGTTATGTTAATAAAATAATGCTGGGTCGAGGCCACACCAGCGCACAACTCGTTCGCTTAGCCAGTGCTATTGCACTTGTCGGTGGACTGGGCATTTGGCTCCTTCAATCGACCTTTATTGGGCTGAATAATGTTTACTTTCTAGCCCCTATGCTATTGATTGTGATGGCTTACGGTATCGCAATTCCGAACATACTAAGCTCTGCTCTGGCAAACTACCGCACCTATGCGGGCTCTGCTGGCGCACTCTTTGGACTATTTTATTATATTCTGTTGGGATTAGGTTTAGGCGGCGCGGGAATCATCCACCATTTAGGTATTGTGATTACGTTAAGTGCACTGCTTTGCGTTGGCTTAGGTTTACTTTTAGGCTTCGCCAATAAAGCAAAAAACGCTTAAGACGCAAATGAAAAGCCAAGATACTAAGTACCTTGGCTTTTCTATGTAATTTCTACATTTTGTATAGACGTGAAAAGCTAGGTTTTAGGTGCGAGTTCCTGCTGCTTTGCTGCCTCTTGGGTGCTGTCGAAATCAATCGAGGCATGGCAGGAAGTAAAATTAACTTCATCATTGAGTAGACCACAGTCTATTCATAAGCAGAGAGTTATGAATGGTGACGTTTACGCATCTATTCTTCCGCTAAATCCCATCATCTCAAAGTTTCTATTGAATATTGTTACTACTGAGTAGTACGAAAAACGAGCATCCGAACAAAGGGAATCAATGTCTTTTCAAACAAACACTTTTCATTAGGCTTTCTTTAAGTAATTGTGATTCCATCATTTTAGATGTACTCAAAGTAACTTTCTGATTTTACGATGTGCGATTGTAGCGTTTTTATATCGACGACAGCCTAAGTGAGTTCTTGTCCTCACAAATCATATGTGGTTCTATCACACTAAATGTTATCTCTATGTTATTCGTTGTATGGGGAGATACGGATGCGTCGACTTTTTTCAGAAGATAGTGAAGTCTTATTATTCAAAAGTTTAAATTATATACCTATCCCAGTTCTATTATCTGAGGCCTTGGACGTTGAAGGACGTCGCCCAAGCACTCATAGGGTGCATAGATTTATGAATCATGCATTTATTGAGCAATTGGGTTATACCATGTCGGACATACCCGATATTGAATCTTGGTTTAATACTGTTTATCCCGAGCCAATCCTTCGAGATAAAGCGATGTTTGATTGGGATAGGGCTGTGTATGTAAGTGAAAAACAGGGGCTGAGTACCGCAGGTTTTCAAACTTACCTTCGCTGTGGCAATGGTGAATATCGTTGGTTTTTAATCACAGCTCAAATTACCACAGAAAATCAATCAAACTTAAACATAGTCACTATGAGAGATGTTCATCAGTTGCAGTTACTGATTGAGGATAACAAGCGACAGTCTAATACCGATTTACTGACGGGACTTGCCAATCGTCGTCAAGTGGAACAGCTCCTCGCTTTAGCCATAGAACACAGTGCTGATGCACAAGGTTCACTCTGTTTAGTGATGTGTGATATCGATTTTTTTAAGAGTATCAATGATAACTTTGGTCATTTGTGTGGGGATGATGTGCTTAAATTAGTAGCGGATCAGCTTAAGCGCTATGTCCCCTCTGCCTCCTGTGTCGCACGTTGGGGAGGGGAAGAGTTTCTGATCGTGCTGGAAAACACTGAACTTGAAGTCGCTATAGAGCTTGCCGAGAAGTTGCGTTGTGATATTGAATCCACGGATTACCAATCCTATGGCCAGCATATGCATTTGACCATGAGTTTTGGGTGTGTCGGGCATCAAGTTGCTGAAAGCTTGCATAGTCTATTATTTCGGGTTGATAGCGTTTTATATAAAGCTAAAAATGATGGCCGTAACCGTGTTGTATTTGATTGAATTCTGAATAAATTCAAACGTTAAATTATATTTTATCTATCATCTTTTAGCCCCAATTAGGTTTGGGATGTGATAACAGATCTTTGTCTGGAATTTGAGCGGAGAAGGTTAATGACAGCACGCAATACCAGTGAGGTAATTCTCTTTAAAAGCTTAGATTTCATTCCTATTCCAATCCTGCTTTCAGAATCACGCATGAATGAGATGTCTGGCCGTATACAGCGGATCCATCGTTTTGTTAATCATGCCTTTATCGAACAGATTGGCTACACATTAGTCGATATTCCCGATATGGATGCTTGGTTTAATACTGTGTATCCAGATCCTTTAGTGCGCCAAGCTATGGTTGAAGGATGGGCAAAAATTGTTGAAAGCAGTATCAATGCAGGAATCGATACGGCTGAAATGCAGGCTCGCATTCTTTGTCGTAACGGTGAGTACCGTTGGTTTTTGATCACGGCACAAATTACCACAGAGAATCAATCGGACTTGCATATAGTAACGATGAGAGATATCCATGATTTACAATTGCTTATTGATGAAAATCAAACTTTGTCTAATACCGATGTGTTGACTGGACTCGCTAATCGCCGTAAAGCGGAAGCAGTGTTGGAGAATGCCTTAAGTACCACAAATGGCTCTGACCTTTGCTTATTAATGTGCGATGTCGATTATTTCAAAGCCATTAATGACACGTTTGGTCATTTATGTGGGGATGATGTCTTAGTACAAGTTGCAAGGTTACTTGAAGGGCTACAGCAATCCGCTGCTTGTATTGCACGTTGGGGAGGTGAAGAATTCTTGATTGTTTTACAAGGTTACTCCTTAGATGAAACATATCAAATTGCAGAGCAATTACGTTTAGATTTAGCGTCGACGGATTTTTTCTATCAAGATAAACAACTGAATTTGACTATGAGTTTTGGCTGTATCTGTGTTCAAGATAATGAGAGTCTGCGCAGCGCACTTTTCCGGGTAGACAGTGCGTTGTATAGCGCTAAATCCGCTGGCCGAAATTGTGTTGTGATTGGATAGATAAATTCCCAATATCCTATGTAGGGCAAGGAAACTTGATTAAGACGCCAATAAAAAAGCCAAGACACTGAGTGTCTTGGCTTTTTGTTCTGTGATCTTCTGCAGTTATTATTAGCGCTAGGCTTTAGGTGCGAGTTCCTGCTGCTTTGCGGCCGCCTCTTGTGCCGCTAACTCTTGTGCTTTAATCGCCGCTTCGAGCTTAGCTTCAACATAACCAGGAGAGTGCGTTGTGGCCGAGATTAATCGATACATGGCGGGGATCACCAGTAAGGTCACAAAGGTAGCAAACGCCATTCCGAAGAACACTACAGTACCTACAGCGATACGGCTTTCTGAGCCCGCGCCCGTCGAGAAAATTAACGGTACAGCACCCACTAAGGTGGTGAAGGCTGTCATTAGGATTGGCCGTAAACGACGGGATGACGCATCGATAATGGCTTTATTGAGTTCAAAGCCGCGGTCGCGCAATTGGTTGGCAAATTCCACGATGAGGATACCGTTTTTAGTCACCATACCAATTAACATGATCATGCCTATCTGGCTGTAGATGTTGATCCCTTGGCTCGTGATCAGTAGTCCTAAGAAACCACCGAATACACCCATAGGCACAGTAAACATCACCACTAACGGGTTGATAAAGCTCTCAAACTGTGCGGCTAATACTAAGTAGGCAACCAGTAAAGCTAAACCAAATACGATAAAGATACTGCTTTGGTTTTCTTTAAAATCTTTGGATTCGCCCGTGTAACCAATCGAAATATCCTTAGGTAATAATTCAATGGCTTTAGCGTCAAGGAACTTTAAGCCTTCACCTAAGGTGTAACCTTCACTGACGTTAGCCTTGAGGGTGATCGATTTTTGTTTATTGGTGTGGCTTAATCTTTGTGCAGAGGCAATTTCTTCTATATGAGTGACAGTATCGAGAGTGACTAATTCGCCCTTAGCTGACCGCATGTAGATTTGGCTCAGGTCACCGACATTATTGAAACTGTTTTCATCACCGCGTAAATACACATCGTATTCTTCGCCTCGATCAACAAAGGTCGTTTCGGTACGGCCACCCAGCATGACTTCTAAGGTTTCCGATACTTGGTCGACACTGATCCCCAGTTCTGCGGCGCGCTCTTTATCGACAGTAACAATGAGTTCTGGCGTTGTTTCTGCGTAGTCTAAGTCAGCCCCTTCCATCATAGGGCTAGCGTTAGCCTCTTCTTTCAATATCTGCGCCCACTTAAACAGTTCGGCATAGTCCGAACCACCAAGTACAAATTGCACGGGTTCGCTCGATTGCCCTCTAAAGCCTGGCATCATAGGGCGAACCATTACATCTGGAATATCCTTTAAGGCATTGCTAATAATTCCAAGGGCTTGTTGCGCAGTCACATCGCGGTGTTCCCAATCTTCTAGCTGCATGATGACAAAGCCAGTTTGATCGCCAGCACGGCCACCAAAGGCGGGAGCTTGTACGCTGAAGGATCGCAGCACACCTTTACCGAGCAAGGGCATGAGTCTGTCTTCGACTATGTCCATGTTGGCTGTCATACGGTTATAACTGGTGCCTTCGGCGCCTTTAATAAAGGCGAACAACACGCCGCGGTCTTCCTGCGGCGCGAGTTGTGACGGTACTTGTTGCATTAACCAAGCGCTGCCGCCGATACAAGCGAGGATAACTAAGGGCGCGAGTAAACGGAGTTTAATCGCTCGAGTCACGGCGACGCGATAAACGCTTTCCATGCGAGCAAAGCCGCTGTCGACCCAACGATTAAAGCGATTCGGTTTGACGTTGGCTTTGAGTAATTTACTGCTCAGTACAGGCGTAAGTGTGAGTGCCACTAAGGAGGAGAACAGCACTGACACCGCCAGCATCACGGAGAACTCGGTAAATAGTAGCCCGACCATGCCCTCCATAAAGGAAATAGGGAGGAATACCATCACCAGTACCGCCGTAGTGGCGATAACGGCAAAGCCCACTTCGCGAGTACCTTTATAGGCGGCGAGTAAGGGCTCTTCACCTTTTTCGATATGGTGGAAAATGTTCTCGACCACCACAATCGCATCATCCACCACCAGACCGATGGAGAGGATTAATGCCATCAATGTCAGTAGATTAATCGAATAACCTAGCATGTTGGCGGCGATAAATGCCGAGATCAAAGATACTGGAACCGTCACCGCTGGGATTAACGTTGCTCGCGCTTGTCCAATGAAGATATACAGCACGAGTACGACCAAGGCGCCCGTGACATAAAGTGTGCTATACACTTCGTTAATTGAGCGGTCGATAAATACGGTCGAGTCGAAGTCGACCACTAGGCTAGTGCCTTCGGGCAGGAAGTCTTGTACGCGATCAACTTCTTTATGCACTTCTTTGGCAACGAGCAGGGGGTTGGCATCGGACTGGGCAATAATGCCTAAACTGATGTTAACTATGCCGTCACTTTTGAAGGTCGAGTTTTCGTTTTGTGCGCCAACAGCCACATCTGCCACATCTTTTAAGTAGATAGCCGTGCCATCGCTGGCGGTACGCACCACAAGATAGTCGAAATCCTTCGGCGTGTAGTACAAGCGTTTGGTACGCACCGACATCACAGTGGTGTCGTTGCGCACTTGGCCGCCGGGCGTTTCTATATTCTCTTTACGCAGGGCGTTGATAATATCCGTTGCGGTAACATTACGCCCTGCCATTTGTTCGGGTCTTAGCTTGACGTACATGACCTTATACAAGCCGCCGGAAATGCTGATAGAACTCACGCCGCTGATTAAGCTGAATTTGTCCTCGAGTACTCGCTGGGCGTAGTCCGTTAATTGAGTGCGGTCCATCACACTCGAGCTTAAATTCACATAGACAGAGGGTTCGCCGGAGCCGTTGTCTTTTGAGACGACGGGGTCTTTTGCATCTTCTGGGAGTCTGCGTTGGGCGCGGGCCACAGCATCACGCACATCGCTGACCCCTTCGGTTAAGTTCCAACCGAGGAGGAATTTAACTGTGATACGCGAGCTACCGTTACGTGTGGTCGAGGTGATTTCGTCAATACCACTGATCCCTGTTAGCTCATCTTCTAAAGTCTTAGTGATCTGGCTTTCCATAATCGCCGCCGATGCACCCGAGTAACTGGTGCTGATGGTGACCACAGGGCTTTCGACGTCGGGCATTTCCCGTATCGACAGTTTAGTGAACGACACTATGCCAAATACACACAGCAGTAAGCTTAAAACGATGGCAACGACAGGGCGTTTAACCGAAACATCGGATAACCACATTATTTCGTCTCCGTTGCTTTAGGACCTGAAAGCTCTGTCGCACGGGCTGAGGCTTTACCATCGAGCGTGACTTCATTGATTTGCAGGCCATCGCGCATATTGACTAAGCCCTGTACCACGACTTTGTCACCTATGTTTAAACCGCTTTCGATTAAGACTTGGTTATCGATACGTGCCCCTAGTGTCACTTCTGTGCGGTGGGCAATGTGGTCGGCGCTAACTACGTATACGTAACGTTTAGTTCCTGAATACTCAAGAGCTTGTACTGGCACCATAGGTGCTGAAATCGCTGGGAAGGTGATGGTTGACGACATCATCATGCCCGGTTTCAAGCGTTTCTTCGGATTATCGAATAGCACCCGTACTTTGAGGTTTAAGGTTTCCTCATTGACGCGGGGATCGATAGCCACCATTTTGCCAGTAAAGATTTCATTCGGCCAAGCGCGACTGGTGGCTGACACTTGCATGCCAATACTCAGTTGCGATAGGAAATGCTCAGGCACTTGTAAGTCGAGGCGCATGCTGGACAAATCATCTAGCGACATCAACTCAGTGCCCATGCTGACCATCTTGCCTTCGCTGAAATTAATCAGGCCAGTATTACCCGCAAACGGCGCTATCAGCGAGTGGTAATGTAAATCTGCTTGGGCGGAGGATAAGCGTGCTTGGGCGATATCAACACTGGCTTTTTGTGCGTCAATCTCGGTTTGGGTAATGGCGTTACGGCTGATCAGTTTTTCAAACTCTTTGAGTTTACGTTTTTCATCATTGAGGAAAGCATTGGCCTCGGCGACGGCGGCTTGGGCTTTCATATCATCGAGTTCGATCAGTAACTGGCCTTTTTTTACCGCTTGGTTTGAGGTCACTGCGACTTGTTTAATCTTACCTGTGACTTGCGGTGCAATGATCACTGCACGTTCAGCCGCGAGTTTGCCGATAAGAGAGATAGATTGCGCTAATGGATATTCAATCACTTCACCCGTGACCACAGGAACGGTACGCATAAGATGTGGTGCGTTCTCGGGTTTAGCCGCTTGAAGGACATCACTAAAACTCACCGCTGTGGCGATAATCGCAAGCAGGGCAATGGCAATAATGGTTTTTTTCATTGTAATTATTATCTCGCGCAAAGGCAGTTTAAAAAGGTAATCGCTCTAATGGCGCTATTCTAGTGAATAACGTACGCCAGTTGGGTAAAAGTTTGTAAAGGTAAGCGAACGAAAATGAAAGAAATTGTGTTTTTTGAGCATTGAGCACAATTCAACGAGAATTGTGCTGTTTTTTTGTACTGCTATTGCTTTTTAAAAGCTGGACGGACTTTAGGGATGGACTTCAGTTCGCGTTTTTTCAATCGGCGCTTGAGTCGTTTCAACCTGAGGATATTGGCTTAAAATTGCCGCTAATCGTCCCTCGCGGCGCATACTCTCTAAACCTTGATTAAAATCCGTCACTAACTGCGGATGATCCGCCACAGCCAAAGAGATCCCTAAATGAAATACCTCAGTCGCTATGGGTTGGCCGACTTGCTCAAAGGCACCCTCATATTCACTTGGTCCTTTTTTAATTAAATACCTCGCTAAGTTATGGCCAATCAAGACTAAGTCAATACGCTTTAAAAATAGCTTTTTGAGATTCATCTCATCCGAATTTCCTTCCTCTGTGGTGAGCCCCGCGGCGAAGATTTCTGGCGGATTAGCGTAACCGCGACCTATACCGATAGTGAAAGGTTTAAGATCTGAAAGTTGACTGAAACTCAGCGGTGAATCTTTACGTTTATAAAACACAATTTGTACGGGTTGGATAGGCGCAGAATATTGGGCCCATTGCTCGCGCTCTTTACGATACCAGAGCCCAATGATGCCATCAGCTTGGCCAGTTTTAACGAGTAAAGCCGCGCGGGCGAAGGGATAAAACTTGAGGCTGGCAGTGTAACCTTTGCGTTTAAAAGCTTCTTTGACGACTTGCGCAACGCCGCCCTGTTCAGGTAAAGCATCGGCATAAAAAGGAGGATAGTTAGTGGCGACTAATTGGAGTTCCCTGCCCGCAAATGCAGGGGGATAGAAGCTGAATAGAAACAAGCAAAAGCTAGATAATGTGAGTAATTTCTTCCCCATTTCTACTCCAGCACTTAGGTGAGTCGCACTTGGCTTGAGTATAGTCAGAGTTAATTAGAACAGGCGAACTTATGGATATAAAGATGAGTGCATATTGAGCGCCATACGATTGAGCGTTATGCCGATTTAGATCCATGGCGGGCGCCCGTTTTACCCTTGCTTATTCATGCCTTATTGCCCCAGCGCATTCGTGGATTAAGGCGCTAGCTCATGCACGTATTGGGGCAAAAGATATTAGTGAGGCAGGTTATAGCGAAACCTGCTCACCCTGATACAAACCTCGGCGGAGTTTTCCAGCGTCGATAAGTAACAGCTCACCGGATTTACCATTCTTAATGCTGCTATCTATCGCAATGATTTTATTATGATAAAGCCCAATAACTTGTTCCTGCGATGTGTGCCCTACGACGATATGATCGACCTTGAAATAGCTCAGTATGCTATCGATATCTGACTCTTTCAGTTCATCTTTAAAGTAGCCGCGATACCAAGTTGGACCATTGGTAAAAAACAAAAAGTTGAGTAAATCATTTTGCTTTAAATCGGATTTTTTATCATCTAAATGCTGCCGAAATAATTGGTTAGCATCGTTGATATTTAATTTACGCTCGACCCATTCAGGGCTGATGCCGCCGTGCATAAACAAGATATTATTGATTTTGACTAAAGTATGTTTGCTGCGAAGCCATTGGCCTATTTCGGTGTCTTTGTTGTAGAGCGCATCGTAGCTGCGTTTGAGTAAATCTGCCGAGACTTGGTAGCGTTCGTTGACGTAGCGTAAGTCGCCGCGAAACACCATTTGCTCGTGATTGCCCATGAGTAGATGTAAGCGTCCGCCCGCAGCTTGGGCTTCTTGGTCTAAGGAATATAAAAACCACAATACTTCATTGACTTGATGACCACGGTCAAACATGTCGCCCGTCATCACCATATGACCGTCACCAAAGGCCCAGTGGTTATCTTTGTCGATAATCTGATGGGCTTTTAGCAAGTTAATCATTACATCAAACTGGCCGTGTACATCGCTAAGGGCGACAATTTTGCTGACATGGGTGAAGGTATCTGGCTCAACCGTGACAGCTTGTGTGTGAAGGTGTGGTTGGGGTAATTCACCGCAACTGGCAGGGCGAGTTAACTGCGCCTTCGCAATCGGTGTTTGTTTTAGTTCACTATGGCAAATCCAATAGGCTGTGTCTTTTTGAGCATCATCTAAAAACACATAAGGGCCATCGGTGATGCTGCTTTCTTGAATTTTTAACTCTGTATCAGTTTCACTTGCATTGGCCGCCAGTGAGATAAACGCAAGTGAGGTAAAGGGGAGTGCGGTGACAAGCCATAACAGGGGCGTGAATTTTCTCTGTTGCTTGAGTATCCATTGGCTGGCTCGGCTAAGTCGCGTCATAGATAGCATGATTGGGTGAGCCCCGACTGGCATCGAATTGATTTGCATTAGACCGCATCCTTGTTCTTGTTTTAGTTATTTATTTTGTCATTTTAGACACTTGAGTTGATGAGTCTTCGAACGTGCAGCTTGACGAATTCAATTTCAAGCGCTTAATCGCAAGTGCTTAATCTTAAGTACTTAATGTCAAGTGCTCAACCTATTGAAAACACTAAATCATACGGATAAGGCTTAACATCGGCAAGTCGTGAGGCGGGCTAAATTAAACTTGTTCGCCTCGTGATTCAGTTATTCCATCATTGCATGTCTAATAAGTGCATGACTGTCGTTACATGGTATTGGCAGTTACATGGCATTGACGACGGTATAACTATCAACAAACTGCTCGAAACTGACGATTTTGCCGCTGTGTATCTTCCATAAATGGGCGACTCGAGCGGTAAAATGTTTGCCCGTTTTGACATAAGTACCTGAATAAGTACCGAAGGCAAAAACCTTATCGTCTTGGGCGACATAGTCTTCGATATCGACGCGATAGTTATCCCATTCAGTTTCGAGGCGGGCGAACACCTTGGCGGCTATCGCGCTAAAGCCTACGTAAGTGCCCGCATAGGGAAATCCCGCGGCCTCTGTCCAGCGTGTGTCACTCGCTAAGGCATGCTGAAGATTTTTGGCGTTCTCGGCTGAGCTACTTCCCTCATAGGTGCTTTTAACCAGTGCAAGATTCGCATCAGTCTGCCTTGCTGTTTCTATAAGACTTAACTGAGCAGGCTCACTCACTAATGAACCTGTTGAAACATCATTAAGCATTGGCATGATTATGACTCAAATTGCGCTTCAAGATGGCTTAACCACTGGGCGGGTTGGCCGTAGAAGCGATTGATATTAATGGCGGTGATGTTGCCGTCATCACCCTCTATAGCCATCGAAGGGAAACCTTGGGCACCTATCAGATTCAATAATGCTCTGGACTCAACGATATGCTCATACAGCTTGTCTTCACCTTGGGCATAATGCTGCGCAAAGCCTATAGGGTCGAGCCCAAGTTCAGCGGCTAACCTTGCGAGATTACCTTCATCACTGGCGCTGTGACCATCGCGGTAATGGGCCAGTTGTACTGAGTGTATATAGGCCAAACTGTCGCCGCCCATAGCATCGACTGCGAGCATGGCTTTAATGGGGGGCGCCGAGTCGAGTACGACTGTGGTATCGCGCAGTAGACCATCGAAATAGTTCTCACCAAAAGGCTGTCCGGTTAGCTCGGCAATGCGCAGATCGTGGGGCATAACATAGTCGCGCCAGTTGGCATCGATTTGTTTGCGTCTTGGGCCTGTGAGCATACCGCCGCCGTGGAGCTTAATGGTAAAGCCTGCTTTTGCGGCGGCATCGAGTAAAGGCGCTGCGGCATAACACCAACCACATAAAGGGTCGATAATGGCGTGCAGAGTGCGCTCTTTGGCCGTTGCTGTGCTGCTGGTTGTGCTAGTTGGATGAGCTGTTGGCTGAGTCATAGTGTTAAACCTTTTGGCTTAAGTTCGTCGCGACATTAGCGACTTAAGCCCTTTGAGAACATCGATTAAAATAGTTAGGTTGGTACCGTTATTTAGCTAAAAAAGTGGCACGCAATCGAATACGTGCCTGTCTTTAACTGTTTGCACTTAACTAGCTGTACCTAATCGCCTAGATAGATATGGCTGGGCTTACATAGGCCAGGTCATTTCGCCCATGTAAACTTTGGCGCTGATCTCAAGCCCTGCATCAGCTGGCATTTGTGGGTATAGTGCCAGCATCTTTTGGATTAATTCGGCTGAATCTTTCGAGGCTTTTGCAGCGATTTCAAAGGCTTTTACATATTCGCGGGTAAAACCGATGGCGTGGGTATTAAATCGCGCTTCGCCTAAATAGTGCCCTGGGATCACTGTGGTCGGCAGCAGTTTTTCCATTGCATCTAAATGGGTTAACCATTCCTGACGCTCAGAGGCAGTTTGAGTGTCAGCCATCCAAACATACGTGTTATCAAATACTTCCACGCCACCTGTAATGGTTTTTGCCGATGGCACCCACAGGAAAGTGTGTTTAGGGTGTTTATCATTAAAACCTTTGATAATCACTTGCTCACCGTCGATGGTGAAAGTGTCGCTGTGTATCGCCTTAGGTAACACTAATTCGCTTGGCGCATTATCTTTTAAAATCGGCCCCCAGTAGGCGAGTTTGCCTTCCATTGAGGCTTTAATCGCATCGACAGTGGTTTGAGTCGCGACGATTTGTGCATCGGGGAAATTCTTTTTAATCACGGCTAAGCCGAAATAGAAATCAGGATCGCTATGGCTGATATACACCTGAGTCAGCTTTTTACCGCTGGCTTTGATGGTGTCGACCAATGTTTGGGCATCGTTATTTTGAAATTGTGCATCGACTAGCATCATTTCGTGTTCGCCGCTGATAAAGCTCGATGACACGGCAAAGATGCTGTTTTCGCCTGGATTAAAATGGCTCACTTGCAATGGTGCCGCATTGACCGCGCTAAGCCCTGCCAGCAACAAGGTGGCGGCTAGGCCGATTTTAGATGAGGCCTTCAATGTGGCGTTAACTGTGTTACGTATTGCATAGGTTGATGTGTTCATTTGGGGCTCACTTATAGTCACAGGGTGAAAGAGTAAAAGGTTCGATTTAGCATTCATTGATTTGCAGCTGCTGCAAAAAGTGAGTTAAGTATAGGTTGCAAAAATCAATAGATAAATGCGAGTATCTGCCCATATTTGTTGCATTAATCGGACGAATAGCTGTATGCACTCTGGCACTCTTAATTATTAGCTATGTGGATACGCGAGTATGTGAGTGGGCCTTCGAGTGATTGAAAGTGATTGAAAGTGAGTGATTAAATGTGAGTGGAGATAAATCATGGATAGACTCGAAGCGGCAAAGGTGTTTGTGACTATTGTTGAGCGCGGCAGCATGATCAGCGCCGCCAATGCCTTAGATATGTCGCGTTCTATGGTGACCCGTTACTTGAGCGAAATGGAGGAATGGTCTGGTGCTAGGTTATTGCATCGCTCGACGCGCAGCCTCAGCTTAACGCCAGCGGGCGAGCAAGTGCTGGACTATTGCCATCGGCTGCTCGAACTGGCTAACGAAGTGCCGGCGGTCAGTCATGCCGCTGTGGCGATTCCGCGAGGCTTATTGCGTATTAGCTGCTCCCAGTTTTTGGCGCATCAGATTTTAGCGCCCGTGGTACAGCAATATTTAGCCAGTTATCCGCAGGCGAGCGTGAATTTCCACGTGAGCAGCCAAACCGTCGATTTAGTCGCCGAGCGGATTGATCTGGCTATTCGCATTACCAATGAACTCGATCCCAATCTTATCGCTAGGCGCTTAGGGGAGTGTGAGTCTGTGGTATGTGCCGCACCGAGTTATCTTGCCGCGCGCGCCGCCGTGCTGCATCCCGAGGATTTAACTCAGCACAACTGCTTAACCTATTCCTATTTTGGCGATGTGATGTGGCGCTTTTATAAAACCGATGTAGGGGCGAAACAGGCTCAAGCGCTGAACTCCGATCCTAAGGTAAACCAAGGTCAGGCGTTTAATGTGCCTGTGAATGGCAATTTTAGCGCCAATGATTCCATGGTGGTGCTCAATGCTACACTGGCAGGCGAGGGGATTGCTATGCAGCCTGTTTGGGCGGTGAAACCCTATTTAGACTCGGGTCAGTTAGTGCCTTTGTTAACTGAGTTCATGCCTCAGTCCCTCGGTGTGTATGGCGTGTATCAATCCCGCAAACATATGCAGCCTGCACTTAGGGTGATGATGGACATGCTGGTGGCCTATTTTGCCAGCTTGAAAAGCTGAGTCGTTCATAGAAATCATTCAAGAGCCCGCCATAAAACTAGCTCATAAAAAGCATCCAATGAAAAGGAGCGCAGATCCTTCGATCTGAGCTCCTTTTTTTACTTAATCACTTATGTGTTTAAGTGCTAAAGCGACTACTTAATCATGCGCTTGTATTTCAAGCGGTGTGGCTCAACCACATCGGCGCCATAGGTGTTTTTCAACCATGCCGAGTATTCTGTGTAGTTACCTTCGTAGAAGTTCACTTGACCTTCGTCGCGATAATCCAGAATGTGGGTCGCGATACGGTCGAGGAACCAACGGTCATGCGAAATCACCATAGCGCAACCTGGGAATTCCAGAATCGCTTCTTCCAGTGCGCGCAGGGTTTCAACGTCTAAATCGTTAGTGGGTTCGTCGAGGAGTAATACGTTACCGCCCGCTTGCAGCAGTTTGGCTAAATGCACGCGGTTACGTTCACCACCAGATAAAGTACCGATGACTTTTTGCTGATCGCCACCACGGAAATTGAAGCGGCCTACATAGGCACGGCTCGGGATTTCCATGTTGTTGATACGCATGATGTCTTGACCACCGGAGATTTCTTCCCAAATGGTGTTCTTATCATTCATCGAATCGCGGAACTGCTCAACCGAGGCCAGTTGCACTGTATCACCCAGCTCAATGCTGCCGCTGTCTGGCTTTTCAGCGCCGGATAACATGCGGAACAGGGTCGATTTACCCGCGCCGTTGGCACCGATAATGCCGACGATCGCGCCCTTAGGCACAGAGAACGACAGGTTGTCGATCAATACGCGGTCACCGTAAGACTTGGTCAGGTTATTCACTTCAATAACCTTGTCGCCTAAACGTGGTCCGGGCGGAATAAACAGCTCGTTGGTTTCGTTACGTTTTTGGTAATCGTTAGTGTTCAGCTCTTCAAAGCGCGCCATACGGGCTTTGCCCTTAGACTGACGGCCTTTCGCACCTTGGCGTACCCATTCCAATTCTTTGGCAATGGTTTTTTGACGTGCGCTTTCGGTGGCTGATTCTTGCTTCAGACGGGCATCTTTCTGCTCAAGCCATGAAGAATAGTTACCTTCCCACGGAATACCTTCACCGCGGTCGAGTTCTAAAATCCAGCCAGCGGCATTGTCGAGGAAGTATCTGTCGTGGGTAATCGCGACCACAGTACCAGCATATTCCTGCAGGAAGTGCTCAAGCCACGCCACAGATTCAGCATCCAAGTGGTTGGTGGGTTCGTCCAGTAACAGCATTTCTGGTTTTTCAAGCAGCAAGCGACAAATCGCCACGCGGCGACGTTCACCACCGGATAATACTTCGATTTTCTCATCCCAATCTGGCAGACGCAGGGCGTTGGCGGCGCGCTCAAGGACGTACTCTAAGTTATGGGCATCTTGGGCTTGGATAATGGCTTCGAGTTCGCCTTGCTCTTTTGCAAGGGCGTCGAAATCGGCATCCGGCTCGGCGTAGGCGGCATAAACGGCATCGAGGCGAGTCAGGGCATTTTTTGCCTCTGCTACCGCTTCTTCAATCGCTTCACGCACGGTTTGATTCGGATCGAGTTTAGGTTCCTGCGGCAGGTAACCGATTTTCAATCCCGGCATTGGGCGCGCTTCACCTTCAATTTCGGTGTCAATACCCGCCATAATGCGCAGTAGTGTCGACTTACCTGAACCGTTGAGGCCGAGTACGCCAATTTTGGCGCCGGGGAAAAAGCTTAAAGAAATATCTTTAAGGATCTGCTTCTTAGGCGGAACAATTTTACCCACCCGCAGCATGCTGTAAACAAACTGAGCCATTTTTCTCTATCTTAAGTGACTAATGATGCGGCTAATTCTACTCGATTGCGCGCCGAACTCAACTCGACAATGAGCCAAGTTCAAGCACTATCTGCAGGAATTTCATGTTTCAAATACTGGGATTGTGACCGCGTTCCGAGTAGAATACCGCGCAACCCTACCTATAAGAATTGGCAGCTGGAGTAAGCAATGCTGAAAAAAGATATGAATATCGCAGATTATGATCCGGAACTGTTTAACGCAATTCAGAATGAAACTCTGCGTCAAGAAGAGCATATTGAGCTGATTGCTTCTGAAAACTACACCAGTCCACGCGTGATGGAAGCGCAAGGTTCACAGTTAACCAATAAGTACGCTGAAGGCTATCCAGGCAAGCGTTACTACGGTGGTTGTGAGTATGTGGACGTAGTTGAAACCTTAGCGATTGAACGTGCTAAACAACTGTTTGGCGCAACTTACGCTAACGTACAACCTCATTCAGGTTCACAGGCAAACAGCGCGGTTTACATGGCATTGTTAAAACCTGGCGATACCGTACTGGGCATGAACTTAGCTCATGGTGGTCACTTGACCCACGGTTCACCCGTTAACTTCTCTGGCAAACTGTACAACATCATTCCTTACGGTATCGACGAGTCTGGCAAAATTGACTACGAAGAGATGGAACGTATTGCCATAGAACACAAGCCTAAGATGATGATCGGCGGTTTCTCTGCCTATTCAGGTATCGTTGACTGGGCAAAAATGCGTGAAATCGCAGATAAAATAGGTGCTTACCTATTTGTTGATATGGCGCACGTTGCCGGTCTTATTGCTGCGGGCGTTTATCCAAACCCAGTACCACACGCGCACGTTGTGACATCTACGACCCACAAAACCTTAGCGGGTCCTCGTGGTGGCGTGATCTTATCTGCTGCTGACGATGAAGACTTGTACAAAAAGTTGAACTCTGCGGTATTCCCAGGCGGTCAAGGTGGCCCATTGATGCACGTTATCGCAGGTAAAGCGGTGGCGTTCAAAGAAGCCCTAGAGCCAGAATTTAAAGTTTACCAACAGCAAGTGGTTAACAACGCTAAAGCTATGGTTGAAGTGTTCCTTGAGCGCGGTTACAAAATCGTCTCTGGCGGAACCAGCAACCACTTAATGCTAGTTGACCTGATTGGTCGTGACTTAACGGGTAAAGAAGCCGATGCCGCCTTAGGTAGCGCTAACATTACCGTGAACAAAAATTCAGTGCCAAATGATCCACGTTCACCCTTTGTGACCTCAGGTGTGCGTATCGGTACGCCAGCCATTACGCGCCGCGGCTTTAAAGAAGCGGAATCGAAAGAGCTGACTGGCTGGATTTGTGACATCCTTGATGATGCGAACAATCCTGCTGTGATTGAGCGTGTTAAGGGCCAAGTATTGGCACTGTGTGCACGTTTCCCTGTTTACGGTTAATTTGCCTATGCATCTACGTTTAGTAGATGAAGGGCCGAGATTGATCGCCGACTGACTTGATACTTGTCACATCAGGTACTTAGCATCAGGCACTTAACATCAAGTAGTTAACATTAGGTTGTTAAGCTCAGGTAGTTAACCTCAGCCCATAAATAGGATAAAATCCCATGGCCGCATCTCGCGGCCATTTTTATTGGTAAAATCTTAAGTTTAAATCCATTGCGTTTGACTGAGATTTAACAGGTAAACCCATTAACGCTTTACGACCATTCACTGGCAGGAGGCTCAATGCATTGTCCATTTTGTAGCGCGACAGATACTAAAGTCATCGATTCCCGATTAGTGGCAGAAGGCCACCAAGTGCGCCGTCGCCGAGAATGCACCGAATGTCATGAAAGATTTACCACCTTCGAAGGCGCCGAATTAGTCATGCCTAGGGTGATTAAGCGCGATGGTTCACGCCAACCCTTCGATGAAGAAAAACTCCAAGGTGGCATGTTGCGCGCCGTTGAAAAACGCCCCGTATCTATGGATGAAATAGAGCAAGCGCTGAGCAAAATCAAGTCTACTCTGCGCGCCACTGGCGAGCGGGAAGTGCCGTCAGAAATGGTGGGTAACTTAATGATGGAGCAATTGATGAGCCTAGATAAAGTCGCCTACATTCGTTTCGCTTCTGTGTACCGCGCCTTTGAAGACGTGTCTGAATTTGGCGAAGCCATCGCCAAGCTGCAAAAGTAGTCATTGAGTTTTGTCGCCGACAAGGCAGACGTGTACGAGCGATTGGCGTGAAAGCACAAATTTAAAAGACAGGTTTGTAAGACTGGTGAAAGCCGAAACCTTTAACAACAGGGTTGAACATGAGCTTGAACATAAGTTGGTCCGTACTCGATACCCAAATGATGAGCCGCGCGATTCAATTGGCGCGCAAAGGCTTTTACACCACGAGGCCCAATCCCAGTGTGGGCTGCGTTATCGTTAAAGATAATCAAATCATCGGTGAAGGTTATCATCAAAAAGCGGGTGAACCCCACGCCGAAGTGCATGCGCTACGTATGGCTGGCGAACGCGCCCGTGGCGCAACGGCCTATGTCACTTTAGAGCCCTGCAGCCATTATGGGCGCACGCCGCCCTGCGCCTTGGCACTGATCAATATTGGCGTTAAACGTGTAGTAGTGGCGGTGGAAGATCCTAATCCGCAAGTGGGTGGTCGTGGCATTCAAATGTTGCGTGACGCCGGCATTGAAGTGGATGTGGGATTACACCGCGATGAAGCCTATGCCTTGAATTTAGGCTTTATGAAGCGCATGGAATCGGGTTTACCCAGAGTTACGGTAAAATTAGCCGCGAGTCTCGATGGTAAAACCGCGCTGTCTAACGGTGTGTCTAAATGGATAACTGGTCCAGAATCTCGCCGCGACGTGCAGCGATTACGTTTACGTTCTTGTGCACTGGTCACGGGAATTGAAACCATACTGGCGGACGATCCCTCACTCAATGTGCGTTATCAGGAACTTGGCAGCTTAAAAGACCGTCTAACCGAAGCGCAATTACTGCAGCCATTAAGAGTGATACTCGACAGCCGCGCCCGTTTGCCGTTATCGGCCGCCTGCTTGGCTATCGTATCGCCCATACTCTTGGTCTCTACCGTGGCTTATCCCGCAGAGTTTCAAGCACATTTGCCCTCCCATGTGAGTTGCCTCGTGTTACCTGCAATTGCAGGTCGCGTCTCATTGCCTGAACTATTAAGCTATTTAGGCCAAAGCTGTAATCACGTGTTGGTGGAAGCGGGTGCAACCTTAGCAGGCGCTTTTTTAGCGCAGGGGCATGCCGATGAGTTAGTGCTATATCAAGCGATGAAAATCCTCGGTGGGCATGGGCGTAATCTGCTGCAATTGCCCGATTATCAAACCATGGCACACATTCCTGCACTCACGTTGGTCGATGAGCGCAAAATAGGGCCAGATACCCGTTTAATCTTGAGCGTTATGCTTGATACCTCTTTATCTAAATCGAATTGGAGCAAGATAACCGTTTAACCTTGAGTCTTATGCCTTATTACTTCTTTATTTAATTAAGTGAGTTAACCATGTTTACTGGGATTATTGAAGCCGTTGGCACCCTGCGCAAACTGGAGCGTAAAGGCGATGATATTCGTCTTACCGTGGCGAGCGGCAAACTGGATTTAAACGATGTACGTCTAGGCGACAGTATTGCTACCAACGGTGTGTGCTTAACGGTTGTGCAGCAATTAGCCGACGGTTATGTGGCTGATGTCTCTGCCGAAACCGTGAGTCTAACCGGCTTTGCTAATTATAAAGTGGGCACTAAGGTGAATCTTGAAAAGGCCGTTACCCCAACCACACGCTTAGGCGGCCATATGGTCAGCGGTCATGTTGACGGTATTGCAACGGTTGAGCAACGCCTAGTGCGTGGTCAAGCTATCGAGTTTTGGTTAGCCGCCCCCGCAGAGCTTGGGCGTTATATTGCCCATAAAGGTTCCATCACCATTGATGGCGTGAGTCTGACGGTTAACGAAGTGGACGGCAGTCGATTCCGCTTGACCATAGTGCCGCATACCGCAGGTGAAACCACGTTAATCGACCTGCAAGCGGGCGATAAGGTGAATATCGAAGTGGATTTAATCGCCCGTTATCTTGAACGCTTGATGAATTATGATGGCAAAGACAGCAAGAGCGGTGGTGTCACCATGGAAATGTTAGCCCGTGCCGGCTTTGTGCGTTAGTGCACAGGAGCAGATTATTTAACTTAAGCTTATCGGCAGCTTAGGTTATTTAGGTATAGAATTTCATAATAACAGCAAAATCATAAGGTCCTACAATGGCGCTGCACAGTATAGAAGAGATCATCGAAGATATTCGTCAAGGCAAAATGGTTATTTTGATGGATGACGAAGACAGAGAAAACGAAGGTGATTTGATCATGGCGGCCGAAATGGTCACGCCAGAAGCGATTAACTTTATGGCGAAATATGGCCGTGGGCTCATTTGCCAGACCATGACTAAAGCCCGTTGCCAGCAGTTAAATCTACCCTTAATGGTGACGAATAATAACGCCCAGTTCTCGACTAACTTTACGGTTTCTATTGAAGCGGCGGAGGGTGTGACTACTGGTATTTCGGCCCACGATCGCGCTGTAACGGTGAAAGCGGCTGTGGCTAAAGAGGCTAAAGCGTCTGATTTAGTGCAACCAGGGCACATCTTCCCGTTAATGGCACAGGACGGCGGCGTATTAACCCGCGCAGGCCACACTGAAGCTGGTTGTGATTTAGCCCGTCTTGCGGGACTTGAGCCATCGGGCGTTATCGTTGAGATTTTGAACGAAGACGGCACTATGGCACGTCGCCCAGATTTGGAGATTTTCTCCGAGTTGCATGGCATCAAAATCGGCACTATCGCGGCTTTAATCGAGTATCGCAATACCAAAGAAACCACGGTTGTGCGTGAAGCTAAATGCAAATTACCGACCCGTTTTGGTGAGTTCGACATGGTGACCTTCAGAGACACTATCGACAATCAACTGCACTTTGCCTTAGTCAAAGGTGAGGTGAAAGAAGATTGTTTGGTGCGCGTGCATTTGCAAAATACCTTCAACGATTTACTCCACTCAGAGCGCGATCAGCAACGCAGCTGGCCACTCGAAAAGGCGATGGAGCGTATTTCTGCAGAAGGTGGTGTATTGGTTTTACTCGGGAATCAAGAACATCCCTGTGAAATCCTCTCTAAGGTGAAAGCCTTTGAAGCTGAAGATCAAGGCCAAGCGCCTGCATCTGCAAAATGGCAGGGGACGTCGCGTCGTGTGGGTGTGGGTTCGCAAATTCTCGCCAGCCTTGGTGTGACTAAGATGCGCCTGCTCAGCTCGCCTAAACGCTACCACTCACTTTCAGGCTTTGGCCTTGAAGTGACTGAGTATGTGGCGGACTGAAACCCAAAGTTACACTGAAGTAAAATTAACAATTTCTGATAATTTGCATAGGGCTCTGGGCAATTGGCTGTGATATCATGTCGCCACTTTTCGCCCCGAGCTGGGTGCTTTAGCTAAATTAGGTAAGATAATGAACGTAGTTCAAGGTAATATCGAAGCGAAAAATGCCAAAGTTGCGATTGTAATTTCGCGTTTCAACAGCTTTTTAGTTGAGAGCTTGCTTGAAGGTGCACTTGACACGCTGAAACGTTTTGGCCAAGTCAGCGACGACAATATCACTGTTGTCCGTGTACCAGGTGCGGTTGAGTTGCCGCTAGCTGCGCGTCGCGTAGCTGCCAGTGGTAAATTCGACGGTATTATCGCATTAGGTGCGGTGATCCGTGGTGGTACTCCTCATTTTGATTTTGTTGCAGGCGAATGTAATAAAGGTCTAGCTCAAGTTGCTTTAGAATTTGATCTGCCTGTTGCTTTCGGTGTTTTGACCACTGATACCATTGAACAAGCGATTGAACGTTCAGGTACCAAAGCGGGTAACAAAGGCGGCGAAGCTGCTCTAAGCCTGCTTGAAATGGTCAATGTTCTGCAAGAACTTGAACAACAGTTGTTATAGTAGGAAAAATAATGAAGCCTTCTGAGCGCCGCAAGGCCCGCCGTTTAGCCGTTCAAGCCATCTATTCATGGCAACTAAGCGGGAATAATATTGCCGATGTCGAGCATGAGTTTTTAACTGAACAAAGTCTCGACGGTGTTGATGTAGCTTATTTTCGTGAGCTATTTTCAGGCGTTGCAACGAAGAAAACCCAATTGGATGAGCTGATCATCCCGCATCTGGAACGCCCGATTGATGAAGTGTCTCCAGTAGAGAAAGCCATAGTTCGTTTAGCGACCTATGAGCTGACTTTCCGTAAAGATGTGCCATACAAGGTCGCGATTAACGAAGCGATTGAGTTGGCAAAAGCTTTCGGTGCGGACGAGAGTCATAAGTTTGTGAACGGACTGCTCGACAAACTGGTTGCACGCAAGTAATAAAGACAAACGGTATCTTAGGATACCGTTTTTCATTGCTAACAAAGGTGGCCGATGTAAGTCGTGCCAAACTGTACAGTGAAAGAATTCCAATTAATTGAATGTTATTTTAGCAACCGCGGCCCCACTCGCCGTGATGTGAAGCTTGGCATCGGTGACGATTGCGCTTTAGTGCAACCCGCAGAAAACAAGTCGATCGCTATCTCCTGTGACACCTTAGTTGAAAATGTCCATTTCTTCCCCGACATGCCTCCCGCTGCCTTAGGTTACAAAGCTTTAGCGGTAAATTTATCTGATCTGGCAGCCATGGGCGCTGAACCCGCGTGGATGACGCTTGCCTTAACGCTACCCGAAGTCGATGAGACTTGGCTAAGTGGCTTTAGTGAAGGTTTATTTGAAGCGGCCGATTACTATGGCATCGCCTTAATTGGCGGCGATACGACTCGTGGTCCACGGGCTATTAACATCACAGTGCACGGCCAAGTCCCACAGGGTAAAGCACTCACGCGTCATGGTGCTAAAGCGGGTGATTGGATTTATGTCACGGGCACGCTCGGAGATTCGGCCTTAGGTCTGGATATTATTCGAGGCGCGCAACAGGCCAGAGCCGAGCATAAAGAATTCCTGATTAATCGCCATTATCGTCCAACACCAAGAGTTTTAGCGGGCCAAGCTTTGCGTTCGCTTGCCTCTAGTGCAATCGATCTTTCCGACGGGTTTATCTCGGATATCGGTCATGTGCTTAAGGCTTCGGCAGTTGGTGCTGTGGTGGACGTTAATTGCATCCCGCTTTCACGCGCGATGCAAGATACCGTCAGCGAGGAGCATGCCTTAGGTTATGCGCTTACAGGGGGCGAAGATTATGAACTGCTGTTCACCGTTCCTGAAGCGCAAAAAGGCGCGCTTGAGACGGCATTAAGCCATGCAGGAGCAAAGTTTGTTCGCGTTGGACAAATTTGTGCAGGCAGTAAGCTCAAGTTGCAACTCAATGGTGAGCCGTTTACACCGCCGTATCACGGTTTCGAGCACTTTTAAGCGAAGAGCATGTTAATGAAATGGTTGTCAAAGGATCAGGTGCTAACGCGCCTGTCATTAAAAAATCCTGTCCACTTTTTGGCACTCGGTTTTGGTAGCGGACTCGCCGCTAAAGCACCCGGTACTTTCGGTACCTTAGCAGCCATTCCCCTCTACTTATTGATGGCGCCATTACCGCTCACTTGGTATATCGGCTTAACCTTATTGAGCGCATTTGCGGGATTTTATATCTGCGGTAAAGCCGCTCAAGATATGGGGGTACACGATCACGGTGCGATTGTGTGGGATGAAGTGGTTGGGCTACTGATCACTATGATAGCGGCACCAGCAGGTTGGGGTTGGTTGTTAGTCGGCTTTGGTCTATTTCGCTTTTTCGACATCATCAAACCTTGGCCTATTCGATGGCTCGATGCCAAAGTTCATGGTGGTTTTGGCATTATGATTGACGATGTGTTAGCGGGCGTGTTTTCGTTTATTTGTCTGCAAGGGCTAGTCTGGTGTTTTAGCTAACATTATCGCTAACCTAACATGATAGTTAACCCGGCATGTTAGTTAGCATGGTCAACACTAACCCTTAGTTTTTGATATAGCCCCTTAGCTTGTGATATAGAGTGTGTAGATTCAAGCATTTAGCGACCTCATTCGTTATCTGATCCATACTACTATTGCAGCAGTTCCCTTGCGTTCGCGAGGGTATTGCTGGTGATAGTATCGCCACCTAACAGTCTTGCAAGCTCTTGGATACGCTGCTCACGATCGAGCGATTTCATTGTGGTCTCAGTACTGCCTGCCTTATTAAATTTATCGACAAACATGTGTTGATGACCATTGCCCGCAACTTGCGGCAAGTGAGTCACGCACAGTACTTGGGTCGATTCCCCTAAGCTGCGTAACATGCGGCCCACCACTGCGGCGGTGGGGCCGGAAATCCCGACATCCACCTCATCGAAAATTAATGTCGGTGTGGCAACTTTCTTCGCGGTAATCACTTGGATCCCTAATCCTATGCGTGAAAGCTCACCGCCAGACGCGACTTTCGAAATCGGTTGCAAAGGTTGGCCAGGGTTAGTTGTTACCATAAATTCGATATTGTCACTGCCATTGGCTGACATTTGCTCGGGGTGGAAATTGACTTCGATCGTAAATTTACCCTTAGGCATATTCAGTTCGTGGATTGACTGAGTCACCAGTTTGTCGAGTTCTTTAGCATAGCGGGCACGGCTTTGGCTGAGCTTTTGCGCATTGCTAAGATAAGCGGCTCTACTTGCCTCGACTTGAAGCTGAATTTCTTCAAGTTTACTTTCATCACTGTCTAAGGTGCTCAGCTCAGCCTTTAATGCTAAATGATGCTCGGCCAGTTTATTCGGGCTGACATGGTGCTTACGCGCCAGTTGCATGGCTTTTGATAGCCGTTCTTCTAAATAGGCAAAGTGGGTTGGATCGAGTTCAAGCTTACTCAAATAGTGCTGTAATTCGCCTGCGCTTTCTTGTACTTGGATTAAGGCATCATTGAGCATAGTGTTGATATTGCTTAATGCAGGATCGTAGCTTTGCAGATCTTCGGCGAGGGAAACGACTCGATTAAGCAACGACTCTATGTTGTTTTCTTCGCCTTCAGTGAGTATATCTAAGCTCGCTTGACAGGTGTCAATCAACTCAGTGCCATTGGCTAAGCGTTTGTGCTCTTGCTCAATTTCATCGAACTCATCAACTTTAAGATCAAACTCATCGAGTTCTTCTACTTGATATTGTACTAATTGCTTACGGGCAATACGTTCATGCTGGGAGGCTTCGAGTTGCTTTAGATCGGCCTCAATTTGCTTGCAGCGTTGAAAGCTAGCGGCAACCGTATCGATAAGCAATCTGTGGTTGGCATAACTGTCGAGCAGGGTGAGTTGATGTTCACTTTTTAACATTGCATGGTGGGCATGTTGGCCGTGAATACCAATAAGCAACTGACCCAGTAATTTTAGCTGCGTCAGCGGCACTGGATTACCATTGATGTAGGCGCGTGAACGGCCATCGCTACCAATAGTCCGACGTAGAATGCACTCATCATCGAGTTCAAGATCGTTATCTTCTAACCAACGTTTTGCCAGTGGAATATCATCCAAGGAAAAGCGGGCGCTGACCTCGGTTTTATTGGCTCCGGGACGAACACTGCTGGCATCGGCGCGATTGCCTAGGCATAGGCCTAGCGCATCGATGGCAATCGATTTACCCGCACCGGTTTCACCTGTGATGCTGGTCATACCGGGGCGAAAATCCAGTTCTAAAAAACGGACGATAGCGAAGTTATTAATGCTGAGTTGGCAAAGCATAGTGAATTCCTGTCGAAAAACATACCAAACCACTGTGTTGATAAACAGTATATACTGATTTTATATACAGTAAAGTGGCTTGGGTAAATAATCGGCATTAGTGGCAGTAAATATTTTTAATTAACTGATTATGCATAGGTTCTTACTAAGCTTTCTAAGATAGGTAAACTGAAGAAAGTGACTAAGGTGCCAAATAGAATGCCTTGAGCACTGGTTGAAGCCTGAGTGTTATAACGCTGGGCGAGTAAGTACACGCTAGCCGCGGTGGGCAGTGCGCTCAAGATCACGCCCATGATCAGGTAGTCACCACTTACGCCAAAACGGTTAAGCATAAAGTAGACGAGTGCCGGTTGGATAGCCAGCTTGAAGAGGTTGATAAGGCTCAGTTCGATAAAATTCTTGGGGCTAAATACGCTGCTATCTTTCTGGTAGCGCATCGCTTTGGCGAGTACCATGCCGATAGCAAATAGGGCGCAGGGGCTTGAGGTATTGCCTATTTGCTGGATCATTAGCGCTAGCCCTGACGGCAGTTTTATCTCTAGCGCCGAAATGCCGACGCCAATTAAGCTACCAATAACGATAGGGTTTTTACCGACCGCCATTGCCATTATGATTAAGGCGTGGTGTTGTCTTTGGGTGTTAGTGGCCAGTTCCATCGAGACTAAGGCGACGGCAAACATCAGCACGGATAATAAGCTGGCAATCGCGGCGGCGACTAAGGCACTTTGTTGCTGCGGAAAGAGGATGATGAGCAGTGGAATACCAATAAATGCCGTATTACCAAAGGTGGCATTGAGGGCTCGAATGGCGGCAACTGCATGCTGTTTAGGGTTAGCAATCAGCGAGAATCCAAGGCAGACAAGATAAGTGATCACCATAGCTGTGCTGTAGCCCGCAATAAATCCCCATTGCAAAATCTCGCCAATCGGTTGCTGCGCGAGGGCGATAAGCATGATCGCGGGGAACGCAATGTAGTAGACATATTGGTTCAGCACTTGATCCGTATCGACGGGCAAGAGTTTTAGTTTTTGCACTAGTGTGCCGAGCAACATGATCCCGAAGACGGCAAACAGAGGGGTTAAAATGGTCATTTCCCTCACTCATCCTTACGATTAAATTTGAATAAACTCGCCCACCGTCGTCATTTTACTGTCGCTATGATTTTTGGTGGGCAGAGTTACAGCACTTGATTCTTTTTATGTCACTTTAGAGCCAGATTTAGCGCCAGCGCAGTAAAACTCGCCACAAAATAACATACCATTTCAATCTAAGGCTATTGCGCTATGGTCGTATAAGTGAATAATTCAATGTTTAAAACACAATCACTTAGTGAATTTAGCGTTTTAACGTCAATACCCAATATGTGAAATTAGGATATGCAATGAGTGATGATTTAGGCGCTGAACTACAACTTGTCTATCTTTTTGTGCATTTAGTCAATGCGGGCAGTTTTTCGCAGGCGGCGAAGGAGCTTGATATGCCCATTGCCACAGTGAGCCGCAAGTTAGCGAAGTTGGAAGAGAAGCTCGATAAACAGCTTTTTATGCGCAGCACCCGCAAGTTACGATTGACGGAGGAAGGACTGGCGCTCTTTCAACGCTATCAGAGTGTGGTTGCTCAATTCGATGAGCTGAGTGGGTTAGGCAGCGATAAACCCGAGGGTACCCTGCGCATCGCCGCACCGATTTCGATTATTTCCATCGTGTTTATTCAAGCATTGAATGAATTTGGCCGCCTGTATCCCGATATCCGTTTACACATTTCCCAGAGCAATGAGTTAGTCGATTTGATCGACAAAGGCATAGATGTGGCGATTGTTGGCGGGGCTCAGCCTGATTCTTCTTGGGTGTCGAGTACCTTAGGCGAGCTCGACTATTGCCTGTTTGCCACGCCAGAATACTTGGCTCAGGCACCTAAACTTGAGCATCCCGATGATCTTGAAGCCCATCAACTGATAAAAGTCTGGCCGCTGTTTAATTGGCATTTAAAGCATCCAAGCGGCGAGTCTTTTTATTTTAATGGCCCGACTAAGCTCACCCTCACGGATTTACACGGAGCGATTCAGGCGACCTTAGGCCATGGTGGGATCTTGTATGGTCCTGAACTATTTGTAAAACAGCAGATTAAAGAGGGAAAACTTAAAGTATTATTGCCAGAATGGATTGGCGAACAGAGGCGAATTTCGATTTTATATCATCAGCGCAGCCAGCAGCCGCTAAAGGTAAGAGTCTTTATTGAGTTTATGCAGTCAAAGGCGCCAGAGTTATTCTCTATGCGTTGATTTAACCGAGTTATTCTTTAATAAGGGAACTGATTTTTAGCGTCTTTTAGGTTTTACCGTGTTTTTGCTCATAGTGTTTTGCGTTTGTTTTGCATCTTGCAGGCTGGAGCGTGTCGCGGGCAGTATGCCGAGTTCTAAGAAGTATCCCACTAAACGCCGTAGTTCAAATAAAGAACCGATACGCTGTTGATCTTTGATGGTCAGTTTCCAACTGTCGGTGCGTCCTTCGCTATTGGTTAAGACAAATCCTTGATAAACAATCTTTTTCATTGGAATAACTCAATCTTTATTGATGCTATTTATAGCAACTGGATATCTTTGATGGGATTCGTTGGTGAGGGTGTAAAACGATGATCCCTTTCTTATTCTGCATGGATAATAGATGCTTGAGTAACCCCAAGCACCCCCATCAATTAAGCGACGCTGATACCGATATTTGATACGCCAGCTTCGATAATGTCTTTGCGTAAACTTTTGACCAGTTCTGCGGTGATCTTCGGATTTTCTTCAATAATTTCCAACAGAGAATTTTGTAATTCTTTCTCTTCTTCCATGACTTCATGGGCGAAAACGAAATCATCTAATGCTTCATCCACCAAATCGACATCGCTGATCGCTTCGATGTAGTTAGCCACTGTGCTGGATGATAATTTGCTGATATTGACTATATCTTCTTCAATTTTGCCTTGGATCGCACCCAGTAAGGTCGATATGGCGACCACTGCATCCATAGCAGGATAGACGCCATAGGCTTCAAAATCAGCAGGATCTGGGGTGTTATCTTCCAGGCGTTGCAGATGCACATCGACGTTGAATTTGAGCTTGGAGTCGTACTGGGATTGCCACAATAGTTCTAATGCGGTACTCAACACAGTAGGATCGCCAAACTCACAGACTTCGGAAAACAGTTGATAGTTGGGCAACATACGTTGGCAAAGTGCAGTGGCAAAGAGTTGTTTTTGTGGCAGTGTTAACGCCTTGAGACGTTTAAAGAAGCCCGTTTTTTTGGTCATCTGTTATTTCCGCTGATAGCTGTGATATCACTTGATTTGCCGCAGATTCTACCTTAGTTAACTCATCAAGTAACTCTAGTATTTCGGGTTCGAGATCTTCAACCGATGTTTCACGTTTTAGTGCCGATTCAATTTCTTGGCATAACCTTTGTGTGGTGGGCACGCCGCAGTAGCAGCTCGCACCATGCAGCTTATGGATAGTACTGAGCATGACAGGGTGATCGTTTTGACTTAGCGCCGTTTGAATCGTCGCCACGGTTTGCGGCAATGAGTCGAGCAACATTCTGAGCATATCTAAGGCGAGATCGGCCTTGTGATTGGCTTGGGTTAAGCATAAATCCCAGTTCAGCGTATGCAGGTCAAAATGGGTGAACTTAGGTCGAGTGATCCAGCGATGAATAATGTCTTTGAGCGCCGCTTCATCAATAGGTTTAGGCAAATATCCGTCCATACCACTGCCTAAAATCAGTTCACGTTCTTCGGCAATGGCATGGGCTGTCACGGCAATTATCGGCGTGTTGCGGTTCATCGAGCCTTGGCGAATTTGCTTCGTGGCACTAATGCCATCTGTGCCAGGCATTTGAATATCCATAAAAATCAAGTCGAAGGTGCGAGTCTTCGCCTGTTTAACTGCTTCATCACCGCTGTTGACGGCAACCACTGTCGTCACTAATTCGCTGAGTAAAGTATCAATCAGTTTTAAGTTGGCAAAGTTATCATCTACCGCGAGCACAGTTAAAGATTGGCGCGCAACCGGCGTTGATATTGTCGCAGGGGCTATGATGTCGTACTCCATCGGTGGATAGAGTAAGTTGCGCGCAAGTTGATGCTCACTGACTGGCAGAGACAACACCACATCGGCATTCGGGCGAATAAATTGGGTTAAGGCATCCTGTTCTTGGCAATCGTATAGCACGATAAGGCAATCTGTTTTGGTCTTCGCTAAGTTTAGTGTACTTACCAGTTGTGCTGAATCGCTAAACCCATGGCAACTCAGGAGAACATAGTCGTATGGTGCTTCAGCCGTGGTGAGCGTAGTCAACAAGCTTGGAATATGCTGATGATGGGTGACTTTTGTATCCCATTGATTCAATTGGCGGCTTAATACTGCGTGGGTGAGTACTCGCGGTTCGTAAAACAGTATGGTTTTGTCTTTGAGTTTTTCGAGCGGCAGTGAGTCACCGATTTGGAATTGACCTAAGCCGAGCGGCAAACTGAACCAGAAGTTTGAGCCTTTTTCTGGGGATGAAGTAAAGCCGATTTGGCCGCCCATTTGATTCACTAAACGTTTAGTGATCACTAAACCTAAGCCGGTGCCACCAAAGCGGCGCGAAATCGACGAGTCTGCTTGGCCAAAGGCTTGGAATAAAAAGTCCTGTTGGCTTTCATCGATACCAATACCTGTGTCGACCACATCACAGCGCAGTACCACTTGTTCATCCGACTGGCTCTGCAGTTCGATTTTGACCATCACGCTGCCAGAGTCAGTGAATTTAATCGCGTTACCAACCAAGTTATTGATGATTTGGCATACGCGCATGGCATCGCCATTGACATTGTCGGGCACGTTGGGGGCGATATCGACGACGAGTTCTAGGCCTTTGGCCTGTGCGCTGCCCGAGATCAAGGTAATAGTATCACTTATGGTTTCCCTAAGGCCGAAGGGCATGTTTTCTAACACCATTTTACCGGCTTCGAGTTTAGAAAAATCGAGAATGTCGTTGATGATACCCAGCAGGTTAGTGGCGCTGCGTTCTATGGTCTTGATGTAATCGACTTGGCTCGAATGCAATGGTGTTTTGACTAATTGCCGCGCAAAACCGATAACGCCATTGAGCGGCGTACGTAACTCGTGGGACATATTCGCTAAGAATTCAGATTTAATTCGGCTGGCTTCTAGGGCGCGTTTTTTAGCTAAATCCAGCTCGACGTTTTGGATTTCAATCTGCTCTAAGGTTTCCCGCAGATCCGACGTTGCTTGGTCGATATTTTGTTGCATCTCATCATGGTATTCCGATAGCGACCCTGCCATGGCATTGATGCCGCGTTTGAGTAAGTCCAGCTCACCAATCAAGTTGCCATCTAAGCGGGCGTCTAATTTACCTTCACGGATTTTAGCGACGACGCGCACCATTTCAGTAATGGGCTGAGTGACGTTTTTCACTAGCCGGAAAGTAAATAGCAGGTTTAACTGCACGCCGATCAACACGATAATAAAGGCGGCGACTGCGGCTCTATGTTGCTCTAACAAGGCGCGTTCTTTATTGATTATTATCGAGATATAACCTAAAAGATGACCATCGTCTGTCTGGATATCGTAATTAGCGGGAGCAGCAATGGGGCCTGTGGCAAAAATGGGCGTCCGTAAAATAAGGCTGTCGTCCACATGTTCAATTTCGGTTTTATGCAGCGTGTTGAGGGCTTCTTTGTAGCGCATAATCTCAAAGTCTTTGTGATAGTGGGAGGTCACAAAGAGTTGATTATTGGCATCGAAAATCGCGATGGATTTTACTAAGGTGGATTTGTTGAGCTGCGCCGCCGCGAGTAAGCGTTTGGTCGCCTCGCGATCATTCGCCACTAAGCCGATCTCACTGGCAATCGACAGGGGCTCTATAATATTGCTGCCCTGTTCGACGAGCGTATCTTCGAGCTCATAAAAACGGTTTATGGTAAAGTAGCTGCCCAGAAGGATACCGACCAAGATTGTTGGCGCGAGCGCCAGCACAAGAACCCAAGAACGTAGGCTGTATTTGGTCATGTTGTTGACAGGGTTCATAGCAGCGGCGGTGTTTCCTGTGACAGAGACTAAGATAATTTTATAAGACTGCCAGAAAGAGGGCGGTCTTTGCCAGTATTTTATTGATTTAGAGGCCGAAATGGCGCAATTTTTTAAAGCAAAACCAAATAGTTCCAAACAGTTGTCGGCTAAGTTATCGCTGAGCGTAGAACAGCTCGATCACTTAGGTGCTGGTATAGCACAACATCAAGGTAAAGTAGTGTTTATCCCTGGCGCTTTGCCCGATGAAACCGTGACGGTACAGCTCACCGAGCAAAAGAAAAATTATGCCCGTGCCAAGTTGATTAAAGTCGATTCATCAAGTCCTGAGCGCGTTGAGCCTGAGTGTCCACACTACCACACCTGCGGCGGCTGCGACTTACAGCATATGTCATTATCGGGTCAGCGTGAGCATAAAGAAGCCGCGTTGCTGGATATTATGGCTAAGTTTGCTGGCACTGAAGGCGGTGCTTTATCGCCCGCACTCACGGGGGAAGGTTGGCATTATCGTCGCCGCGCCCGTCTTGCAACTTTATTTGATAAAAATACCAAGCACTTAAGTTTAGGCTTTCGCGCCGCCAGTAGCAGTAATGTGGTGCCAATCAGTCAATGTCTGGTGTTAGCTAAGCCGTTATCGGACTTGATCGTACCCTTTGCTAAGTTGCTGAACCAATTGTCGGCTAAAGCCAGCTTAGGTCATCTTGAGTTAATTGCCGCCGATAATGGTCATTTCGCCGTGCTGCGGATCACTAAGGCTCTAAACGATAAAGATCTCGCTAAGTTGTCAGTCTTTGCTGAGCTGCATCAGATCCATATTTGTCTGCAGGACAACGAAGGGCAATTCCAAGGCGTCGGCGCTGAGTTAGTGTTACCTGTTTATCAATTGCTAGATGAAAATGCGCAGTCGGATGCGGTGAGCTTAAGTTTCACCCCTGGTAACTTTGTGCAAGTGAACGGACAGATTAACAAGGCCATGGTCGCTCAAGCGATGGATTGGTTAGCGCCAGCACCTGATGAGCGCATTTTGGATTTGTTCTGCGGCATGGGTAATTTCAGTTTGCCCTTAGCGAAAATGGGCGCGGATGTAATTGGCGTCGAAGGGGTTGCCGAAATGGTGACTCAGGCACGGGTGAACGCGAAAGCTAACAATCTTGATAAACTGACCTTTTACCACGGCGATTTAAGTGCGGATTTATCCCTTGAGCCTTGGATGGGCAAGATTGATAAATTACTGCTCGATCCCGCTCGTGCGGGGGCATTTGAAAGCTTGCAATGGCTAAAGAAAATGAAGCCACGCAAAGTCGTATATGTATCTTGTAATCCTGCGAGTTTGGCCCGCGATAGCGCTGTACTGTTAGAGCGCGGTTACCGATTACAGCAATTGGGACTTATCGACATGTTCCCACAAACACACCATATCGAAGCCATGGCACTGTTTGAATTAACCAAGTAATTTGCGCTGGCAAAGTAAGCAAAGCGTTTGAATAACGTAAAAAATGTGATTATTACGTCGGTTGGGTTTGACAAGTTCGCGCCAATGCTGAAGATAGGAGAGCTGAAGTGGTGCCCACTTTCTCTCTGAGCACGGATAAGGAAATAAATTAGATGGTCTCTGTTCGCGAAGCGCACTTTAATGATCCCGATTTTCACTTAGAAGATTGGGTAGCTCGCTATGTTGGTCATGCCGATGAAGCGCAGATGCTGCTCTCTTTGATAGGGCAGATTGACGCCTTACCCGCTAAGAGTCCTGCGGCGAAGAGAGAACTGCTCGAACGTGCTCGAGAGATGATCGAAATCCTCGCACCGCTAAACATGGACATTGAAACCCTGCAGGCGGCAATTTTGTTTGTGGTGCTCGATGCTGGGTTATTGACCGAAGAAGCCATCCAAGAGAAATTTGGTGAGCCGCTGGCGCGTTTAGTCGCGAGTGTCGTGACCATGAACGCGATTGGCGCCTTGAAAATCAATCCTAATAGTCGTTCAACCGAGCCGCAAATCGACAATATCCGCCGCATGTTATTGGCTATGGTTGAAGATGTGCGCGCTGTGGTGATTAAGCTTGCCGAGCGTGTGTGTTTACTACGGGCGGTGAAAAATGCCGACGAAGAAACTCGCGTGCTGCTGGCCCGTGAAATTGCCGATATTTACGCGCCGCTGGCTAACCGTTTGGGTATTGGTCAATTAAAGTGGGAGCTGGAAGATATTTCTTTCCGCTATCTGCATCCTGATACCTATAAAGACATTGCTAAGCAATTAGATGGCAAACGACTGGATCGTGAAGTTTTTATCGACAAGTTTGTCAGTCAGTTGCAACAAAGATTAGATGAAGATCAAATTCGCGCTAAGGTCTACGGCCGGCCGAAACATATCTACAGTATTTGGCGCAAGATGAAGGGCAAGCACCTTAAATTTGATGAGTTGTTTGACGTGCGCGCCGTGCGTATCGTGACTGAACGTCTGCAGGATTGTTATGGCGCGTTAGGTGTGGTGCATACGCTTTGGCACCATATTCCTCGGGAATTTGACGACTATGTCGCTAACCCAAAACCTAACGGTTATCAATCGATTCATACGGTGGTGGTGGGGCCTGAGGGCAAAACCGTTGAAATTCAAATTCGTACCCAAGACATGCATGAAGATGCAGAGCTGGGTGTGGCCGCCCACTGGAAATACAAAGAAGGCAATCATTCCGGTAAGCAAAGCGGCTACGAAGAAAAAATTAACTGGCTGCGTAAAATTCTGCAATGGCAGGAAGACGTGGTCGAAAGTGGCAACTTGGTCGAAGAAGTGCGCAGCCAAGTGTTTGAAGATAGAGTCTATGTGTTCACCCCAAGCGGTGAAGTCGTCGATTTGCCACTGGGCTCAACCGTGCTCGACTTTGCCTATTACATTCACTCTCAAGTGGGGCATAAATGTATTGGTGCTAAGGTCGATGGCCGTATTGTGCCGTTCACCTATCAGGTTGAAACGGGCGAGCGTATCGAGATCATCACCTCGAAACAGCCCAACCCCAAGCGCGACTGGCTTAACCCTAACTTAGGTTATATCCGTACTTCACGGGCGCGTTCTAAAATCCAACATTGGTTTAAGCAGCAGGACAGAGACAAGAATATTGTCGCCGGCAAAGAAATGCTTGAATCCGAACTCGCGCGGGTGAGCCTTAAAATTAAAGACGCGGCCATCGCGGTCGAGCGCTTTAATATGGCGAGCATGGATGACTTACTGGCGGCCATTGGCGGCGGTGATGTGCGTCTGCATCAAGTGGTTAATCATATTCAAAGCCGTCTGCGACTCGACGAAGTGTCAGAAGAAGATGCGGTTGAAGAATTAGTTAAGAAAGGCCAACATAAGCCGACCTCCAGTGGCCGTGGTCAGGTTGAAGTCAATGGTGTGGGTAACTTGCTTAACCATATCGCCCGTTGTTGTCAGCCCGTTCCCGGTGATGAAATCTTAGGTTTTATCACTAAAGGCCGTGGCATTTCTGTGCATCGCGCTGATTGTGAACAAGTTAAAGAGTTAATGCGGGTTCACCCAGAGCGTGGTGTCGATGTGGTCTGGGGAGAAAATTACTCCGGCGGTTATCGCATGCGTCTGCGGGTATTGGCCCACGATCGCAGCGGCTTATTGCGTGACTTAACCTCAGTGCTGGCAGCCGAAAAATCCAATGTATTGGCCATGAGTTCGTCATCGGATACTAAAAACCAGACAGCTGCGATTGAGTTGGAACTGGAGCTTTATAACCTCGATGGTTTATCGCGGGTGTTATCTAAACTGACCCAAGTCGATAGCGTGATTGAGGCAAGACGACTTTAAGGCTCGTAACGCCTTTTGAAGCGAGCGATATCTAGAAGCCATCTAGAAGCAAGAGATAAAGGATTGGGGCGGTAGGGAGGCTGTTCATCGTTTTGAGCAATGTTTTGCCATGGCATTTGCTCCCCGACGCGCAGCCAGTCCATCCGTGGATGCTCGACCGCCCCGTCCATGGGGCGGACGGTCGTCTCGCTAATCACCATGGCTCACCTTTTTGGCATTAGCGTTACGCAGCACGCTTTTGGACAGAACCTTGTTAGATTTTTTACTTTAATTAATTGATTTCGGATTAATATTTGTAAGGCAATTATTTAAAGTTAGTATCAAAATCGATGAACAAGCTATCCCTCTTCTTTGCAAGAATGATCTATTTGGTCAAAACTCGCAGCAGACTGAGCGGTTCAAAACAGTAGAAGTGATCACTCATGGACAGCAGAAGCGATCAATTGTGCCAGCACCACCAATTGGCGGCGCTGCCCCAAACTGCCCGCCCTGCTGGCAGACACTGATCACTTCTACCGGTAAGTTCTGCCCAGGCCGCTGGTCGGATTGCCCGGTTTCAGGCAACAAAAAGCCCCAAGGAAATGGGGCTCCAGTGAGCAAGTTCTGTATCCTATATATTCTAAAAAGTATGGTCTATACACTGCTCAAAACGGATTGATTACCGATAGCTAAAATCCCCCACTCCTTATCATCAAATTCACCAATTCTTTTTAGCAGCAGTCCATTTGATTGACTTATACATGTCAAGAGAGAAAGGTCCTCATAAAGCTCACCGCTCCAGCCTTTTTTGAGAGATTGTGTCAATTCTGTATGGTCAGGAACCAACGCCAAATATGCACAACGCTCCCTTAATAGAAGTTGTGCCACACTTTCAATAGAAACCTCAGAAATACGTAAAGCACCGAAATACTTTAATCGGCCATCAGATTCTAACAGGAACTCCTGAGGATGCTCCCCAAGAGGGATATTCACCCCTCTGGCCTTCAATGACCCCCATAACTTATGGTAACGAACAATTCGCGTATCTGGTTGCCATGCCGAGTGTCCTATGAGGAGCCACATAGAAAAACCCGACATCTTGCGCTTGACCTCTTTCATCACGAATCGTAAAACAGTTTCCAAAGACTCAGCTTGAGGCAATCCGGTGATAGACCAACACGTGCCCGCAAGAGAGAGGCCAACTGGAAAGATTACATCCCTAAAATTCATCACCGAGTTTTCAACCGAAAGATCTGGTGCACTCACCACTTGAATATCAGTAATCATAGTGATTCTTTGCCTCGTCATTAAAATGTGGACCACGATTCTGTGGGTCACTAGGGCCATAATTATGACCACCTGCGTCATCACGAATCCTTATAGTTCTGGTACCACCTCCTGGTGCTGGAACCTCGTACTCATAAATTCTGCCAGGTTGAGGATTCCCACGCTTATCAGTATTCGGTAGTGTTCGACTCGGTTGCCGGCTCGTCGGTACTCCTGATTGACGCTTTGCTTCGTTAAGTGCCCCAGAGCGGCCTGCACCCGGAGGGCTCATATTCGGTGCTTGCTTATTATTTACAACATCTGGCCCCCGACCAATTTTAAGCTTACGCTCTGCATACTTCTCCAGCGCCAGCACACCCCCAGCCATTACTGCGCCAGCTACCGACCCCGTCTCATTGTACTCATTTATTGCAGTTTCCACCCCTTCAATGCCAGATTTGATGCTGTCAACGGTCTGGCCCAGAGGAGTTAGAGACAAAATCCCAGACATATCGCCTTTTGCTGAACCATAGCCTTTGGCAAAGTTAGGGTCATTGCCATAACTTTGCTTACTGGCGATATCGCCAAGTCCACCCGCACTACTCAGGTTAAAGTTCTGACTTCGGACGCTACCATTATTCATAGTCACGCTGATTTTAGCACTGCCATTATCATTTTTGGTGATAGTGACCTTGCTTACATCCTTAACCTTTATATCACCAACATCTTTGCTACAAATTCGTGTTCCCGTTGCAGCCTCACAGGCATACCCGGTCGGATCTGTCCCCGCCAGCGGGTTGTTCATGATGTATGAGTAGGGGTTCACACTCTGAGTTGATGTCGGACTCTGAATAAACGGGTCCACGCTCATAAATCGGCCGAGGTTATAATCGTAAATCCGCCCGTTCATATGAATTAACTGCTGTTCATTCAGATGTTCGTGGTCGGTAAAACCACGGCGGTTCTTATTGGTGACCGCTAAATCCTGTAGCTGAGAGAGTGTCGTGTTTTTATTTTGGATATCCAGTTTATGGTTTATACCCAAGTCGGTGGTACGGCCAAAGGGGTCAAAATAGCGTTGACTTACAATATTGCCATTTTGGTCGGCTAGGGTGGTGGCACTACCCAATCTGTCCTTGAGGGTAAATTGCAGTAAATGGCTGCGTGTTGGGGTGTAACTCAGCACAGCTATGTCGTCGAGGTAAGCACGCCAGCTGCCATCGCTGTCGGCTTCATAGTACTTATCGACATAATAAGTGGTAGTGGTTGTGCTGCCGACAGTGCGGCTTTGCTTGGCGCGCATATTATCGCTGCCATAGACAAAACTCGTTGTTGCACCACGGCCTGAGACGCTTAGCGGTTTATCCATGGCGTTGTAGGTCATGGTCAGGCCATCACCGACCCGCAAGTTGCCGCGCTTATCGTATTGAAAACTGACTGTGGTGCCATTGAGCTTAGTCAACTGGCACACTGCGTTAGGACCAGCATTATTGCCCGCTACACAGCTGGCGCTGCCGCCATATCGGTAGGCCGTGGTGCTATTGGCACTGTAGTCGGTCTTTTTAAGGAAGTTCCCGACCTTATCGTAGGCATAGTTAACCGTGGCGCTAAAGGTCGGATTGGTATTACTAAACTGATACTCCGTTAGGCGATTAAGCGTGTCATAACGGTAACTCTTAGTTAGGCCTGTCACCCCATCCCGCTCACTGGTGAGGTTCATAAAATCATCATAACCATCATAGTAGTGCGCATGAATACGCCCCAGAGGGCCATCCACTTCGATACTCGCCATGGTACCTTCGCTGTAATAACTGCGGGATTCCGACATCACCCGGTTACCAAGGTCAGCGCCCGTGATATGGCCTGCTTCATCCATAGCGGTGATTTGACGATACAAATAACCTGAGGCAGCATTACTAGTCTGCTCTAGGTAACCGTAATCGTTATAGGCATATTTGAGGGTTAAGCCATTAGGGTATTCCAAGGCCTTAGGGCGGCCATAGAAGCCATCGTACTGATGTTTGATTGTACGGCTTACACCATCAACGGTAACGGTGGTTTGCGCCAATTGCAGTGCAGTTGTGTAAGCATAAGTGCGAGCGACGCCGTTTTCGGTTTCAGAGGTGAGTAAGCCTTGCTTGAGCGTGTCCCACACAAAAGTCGCAGTACCTGGCGCATGGCCACCGATGGTGGTTTTACTGGTGACACGCCCCAGCACATCGAGTACGTAGGTTTGTACCACGCCATTGGCATCAGTTTGCTTATCCAACTCGCCTAGGGTGTTGTAACCAAAGACTGTGGTGCCTTGGTTAGGGTCTATCACCTGAGTTTTATGGCCAAAACCGTTGTAAGTCGCTTTTATATCACTATTGTTAGCATCGCGGATAACTAACGGTCTACCGGCACTATCGTAGGCAAAGCGGTTTGTGCCATTTTGTGCATCCACGGTTTCATATAACCAGCCTTGACTGCCATAGGTGCGCGACATTAAGCGTCCTTCGACATTGATATCGGTGGTTAACCCGTTATAGGAGTATAGTGACTCCAGCCCACCGGAGCGCCCATTAGGGATAGTACGTCTGCCGGGTCTATCAAGCGCATCAAAATCGCTGAACTCGGTATAGTCTGCCGCCGTACCATTACCGTAGGGCGTCGATTCTCGGGTTAAGCGTCCAAGTGCATCATAATGTTTATCCTGATACTGATAGCCCCCATCAAAGCCTTGGGTTGCCGTACGCAGTAAGCGACCTTGTCCGTCAAAATACTGCTCAGTTTCAGGCATACCTGCGCCGCTGGTGCGGGTCATCACCACCGGCAGGTTATCGTTATCCTGCGGTGGGTTATTCCCCTCATCGGCGAGCAAATAGCGCAAATAACGGGTTGGACTACCAGTCTGCTGAACTTGCACCGGACGACCGATGCCGTCGTACTGGGTTTGGCTAACAATACCATTGGGCGCCGTGACTTTCGTGGCTAGCCCTAGCCCCATATCGTATTCGGTGGTGCTGATATGACCTTTCGCATTGGTGACTTTGTAGGGAAGATAACCATCGTCAGCTTGAGTGTTACCATCTTTAGTGTAGGTAAAGTTCGTTTGCTTTGCTGCCATAGCACTACACGTACTGCTTTGCCCTGTGGTTTTTGTCCACAGTGGCAGACCGTAACTGTTTAGTCCGGTTTCTTCGACGCGATTACAGCTGCTATTACTGGCGGTATAAGTCACTTTAGTGGGCAACTTATGAACCTCATTCCAGGTATTGACCGTTTGCAATTGCCACTGCGCCTTATCCATCGTGCCAACTGGGTCATCTCCCCAATTGCGCTGCGCAGTATTGTGGCTCGTCTTTATCGAATTGAACTTATTGAGCCACCAATTATTAATATCGGCCGCATAACTGGTTTCCGTCACACTGGTATAGGTATTCGCCTGACCCTTCATGTAATCGGTAACTTTTTGAGTTTGCTTTTTAATATTGCCCCATGCATCAACATCACTGGCACTCACTTGCACATCTTGTGTTGATAAAGGCGTGCCTTGTAAGTCCCAGCTTTGTTGTAGCGAACGGGTTTGAATATTGTGGAATACTTTATTAATCGAGTGCTGCGTGTTATCCGCCCAAGTGTTCGTCACTTGGTTAACGGTAGTCGAGCCCACACTGACCGTTTGCTCAGTTAGCAGTCCCACCTCTGGAAACTTCTGCTTGAAGACGCTATGCACCGTCTTATCCCGCTGCATATCCTTTTCCCAGATTTGATTAAATCCGGTAAAACCACGCCCTTGCAGGTTATACATCGCGCCTTTATAGGCATATTGAGTTTCATTTTCGCCACCCTGTCCGTTGCTTTGCTTAAAGGATTGCACCACATACATACTGGAGGCGAAATGCACATAGCCGGTTCCCACTTCATCGAAATCTGTAGTGTAGAGCTTAGCTTGGTCCGCACTGCCTTCTCCGGTTGACAGTGGGCGATAACGCCATTCGCTACTATTACCTAGACCGTCAGTAACTGACTCGAGGTAATCAACTGATTTATAGTTCGAGTTTAAGAATCCGTTATCCGAACCAAAGTTACGACTAATGAAAACACCATGCTGGCTTTCATAACCACTGAATGGGGAGCCTGATGCATTCCGATTAAAGCTTGAGCCTGGCTGTGTTCTATGTACAAACAACATACTTGGCAAACCATTTCCGAAAGCATCGATAATGGTTGATTGGTATGCATGACCATACATTTGGGTAGGGGTTTGTTTAGAGACAATTTGCCCTGCAGCATTCACTGTAAACGAAATAGCATCAAACTGGTAAATGCTATCATCATAATAGTAACTTGGAATTGCCCTCAGTTCTTGACCATAGGCATTTGCACCATATAAAGCATCACCACACGTCCTTTTACTAGTGCCATTGATAACGATACTAAAGCATCCTTCATAAATCCGCCGCCCTGGTACGATTAATTCTGGCTTACCATCAAAATTGATATCAGCACTTTTAAATGCGCCTAAATATTTCGGGGATGAACGTGAAATCTGTTCATCTGGACTTATGGGGTCCTGCCCATACTCCAGTCGAGATGGGAGTGTTACACCTTGAGCGATTTGTTTCGGTCCAAAATTTAAGTTTCCCAAATTTAAGCGAACAGCTATACCAATACTATCGCTTGCCTCTTGCCAGCCGAGCCAATCTGCTAATCCATCGCCATTCACATCAAAAAAGTAGTTAAAGCTGGGAGCGACAAGGTCATCTACAACACCAAAATTAAGAGGATGAGCAGTGAATGTAACCACCCCATTACTCGCTGTATTATTAACTAACACTTCCTTTGGAGCAGAGTTAAACCATGCATTCATTCCTACGGGGGTAGGATTCACCAATAAGTCTGGTAAACCATCACCTGTAAAGTCACCAACAAAACTAATTTGTTTTAGTAACACCGTATCAGTAGGGCTTGTAGCAAAGGTTGGATAAATAAATACTGTATTGCCATTATTGCTGTAAGGAGTATTTGGATTTTTACTATTAAGATATAATTTAAGTATTGGGGAACCAGAGTTATGGTGGTAAATCATTAAATCTTGCCAACCGTCACCGTTATAATCGGCAGCATTAATAATTCGACTACTCTCTAAACTGTACTTATTGCTCGCATCCAAAGATATGCCTGTAGACTGCCACACTCCATTTGTAAGTTTTATTTCAAGAGCCCCGTTAACACTACGCCAGTCATCTGTAAGCCCATCATTATTCATATCGATAGAAATACAGTCTGGCGCAGACAAGCTATACCGGCTTTTATAACATGGATTCAAAGTTGTTGAATGTGTGCCAGTGTGTTCACCTTCAGCATTGACGAAAATACTTTTCCAATCGGCAACACCATCACCATTAATATCCCCTTTTGGTAAGACTTCAGACAGTTCTTTTATATTGGGATACGCCATTCCACTGCCAAAGCCTAATGGCTCTAACCGAAAAGACATAGGAGATGCTGCCCAGTTAAAAGTGGTTAATGGGGTACAGTATCGACTCCAGTTATTTAAACTGCATTGCGTAACACTTTGAAGCAAACTTCTTTTACTCGCCCCACTTTCAATATAGTTAAGCTCATATGAGGAAACCAATGAAGACTCATCTTTATAAACATCTATCTTATTTACCCTACGTGTCTTAGCTATCTTCCCGCTCATTAAAAAGTTTCTTTCAGAATCACTTCTTGATTCATACAGAAAGTCTACTTGTCTATTTCCTTTTAGCCCCAAGTTACCCGTATAAAAAATATTGCTCAGTAGATGCTCGCCTGCCATTGAGGCGTCATACACATAATCTATAGTGTTAGCGCCATTTGAGTACAATTCCTGCGACACTTTCCAGCTTAGTGGCGCAATTAACCCATTTGGCACAAAGCGACTGTTAGCGCTTGCACCATAGGTTGCCGAACTGCCATCAGGTTTATAGACGGTAAAACTACTATTACTGTCATTTATATTGCCGTGCTGTACCACTTTAACGAAGGAATCCATCTCAGTGCGATATTCGGCATTACTTGCACCATAACTACCAGCAGTAGCTATCAAACGCTGACCATCAAGACATAATCGATCCGTTGAAGCATTAAATGTTACTGCTCTGCTTGCGGGAGTATAGGCATCTTGGGCAAACGTTGCTCCACAGCGACTGATACTTGAGCCCGCGTTAAGTGACCACCCTACACCTAAAATACCACTACCACTTTGTGAGTTATAACTGAGTGATACCGAAGGCTGCACCCCATTGCGTCCAGGTGGTAAATCGATGGGAATGTGATAACTTGCTTGGCCACCCGATACGCCAGCTTGCCCCTTAACAGTTGCAGTATTTAAGTCAGCAGCCTCTGCTGGCACAGTATCAACGCCACCTGCATCAGCAACCGTTACCCGAGATAAATTTTTCCAGTCGCTACCAAGTACGGGCAAAGTAACCTGCGTATTGCTCGATAACTTCCAAGTACTGCACGCCGTTGAGCAAGCTCGCACTTGATATTGATAGGTGCCAGAAGCAAGTCCTGACAACGCAAAATTTGTGGCCGTTCCAGAATACTTAGCGACCCAGGCACCACCGTTAACGCGCTGCTGTAATTCATAACGTATAGCGCCACTGACGCTAGACCAAGTCACATTGAAGGCGCCAGTAGCGTTAGTTACAGGAACGGATATTGATGTCGGGGGCGATGGTGTGGTTGGTATAGAAGGGGTACCAACGAGAAGAGACGAACTATAACCACTACATGATGTGCCTTGGCAAGCATTGATGCGATAGTAATATCCCGAGAGTGTTTTTCCGGAAAGATTAATATAACGGGCGTTTGTCCAACCAGAACATACTGTTCCCGAACCATCGCCAATGACAACAGCTCGTGCCATTAACATCGATGACGAACCGCCATCCGCATTACCCAGTCCTGTGTAAACGGTGCTCCACGAAACATTATCGGTTGATTCTTGGATATTGGCAGAGGTTATTTCACACCCAATGTACCAATGTAAATCAATCATTGAGTTTGATTTATTTCCACTGAGCACAGGCGTACTAGGAACCAGCGCCGCTTTACTTGGCGCCCCCCATGCAAATCCAAGTAACAATATAAAAACAGTAAAAAGTGGCCTATAGCGCAACGTTGTCAGCAGTGGTGACATGACATTCCCTTAGTGTAAGTTCCTTTTTTTTGTCAAATCACAATACAAAATTAAAAACATTTTCACAACACTAATGAAACACTTTAATTGTTCTAGGCGCTTACAAATGTTGCGATGACGTTTGCTACGATAAATAAGAAGTCATTTTTTATCAGCACCACAGATAACCGAGACAATATAGCTAAAAGTGCATATTGCCTCAGTGCCCTTACATTTCAATAGACTCAGATATTCGAAGTGCATCTTCAATCTCTACCCCCAAGTAGCGGACAGTGTTATCCAGCTTGACATGGCCAAGTAATATTTGAATGGCTCGAATATCTTTCGTTCTACGGTAAATCAATGTGGCTTTGGTCCGGCGCAGTGAATGCGTGCCGTATAAATCACTATTTTGGCCTAACTGACGCGCCCAGTTTTTGACTATAGCGCGGTAATAGCTGTAACTCATCGGTTGATGAGCACATCTTGGGCTTGGAAATATGTAGTCCTCTGCGGAGAGCTGCTGTTCAAGTAACCAAGAGGTCAGACAATGTTGGGTTGGTGGCGTAATTTCAAACTGAACTTCACGATGGGTTTTACGCTGCGTTAATCGCACTCGTGGATTGATGATGCCTGCTGAGGTAATGTCTTGAACTTTCAAATGCAGTAAGTCACAAGCGCGCAATTTTGAATCAATCGCCAGATTAAGTAACGCTAACTCAGCAATATTATGCTCTAACTCTAAACGAGTTCGAATGCGCCAAACCTCTTCCAATTTAAAAGGTCGTTTTTGGCCCATGGGATGACCTTTATTCCAAGCGTCCATACAAACCTCCTCAGGTTGTGATGAATAGACACTTAAATTTTAGGAAATGGTGCGCTTAATTGAACACATATGGATTATAAAATCTCATGCATAAATAAAATTAAAGCGGAGCCGAAAAATGGAGTGCTGAATTGCTTTGGGGCAAATAGCTTTTTAGCTAAACGAGCCGCGAGAGGGTTAGTTAAGATTGGCATTGTTGCACTAGTGACCTTCTAAAACAGGATATGTTTTAGTAGAGCCCTTAGGGACGCTTTTTGTTAAACAAAAAGGTGGTGAGTCACTAGGGAAGTAATGACAATGTATCGCGCAACAGGTAATGCAACGAGCTTTGGGAAAATATGTGTAATCGGCTATTACAAGCCGGCTCTTGGAGAGCAAGCTCGACAATATATTGCAGCCCCCCGCTTTTCCCAATCCCGAGTTCAGGTTAATCAATAACGCCATGCTAATTGATCATGAATATGGCTCATGTTGTATGTGAAATAAAACCGTTTTTGTTCATGTGCCGAACCACGTATAAATGACTCCAAGCGAAATATTAGACAAGCTTGAAGTTGCACACTAGCTAAGCCATCAGGACTTAAGTCATCGGCACTTAAGTTAAATAGAACCTCAGACATAACACGAATAATGTCTATCAGAGTCGGGTCGAGAAGCTAGAAGAGCAGGGCATAAACTCAGGTTTGAAATCAGACAATGGGATACTGGATCACTATGAATAAGCATTTTACATTTACGATTAACAGCATTTGTCTTGATGAAAATTATCATCCCTCAGACAGGACGCGTATCACGACCAACTTTGCTAATTTGGCCAGAGGTAGTCATCGCCAAGCGAACTTACGCAACGCGTTAAAGATGATTGACAACAGTTTTAATGCCTTAGCGCATTGGGATAACCCCAAAGGTGATCGTTATACTGTCGAACTCGAAATTATCTCCGTTAATCTGGATATTGACGGCAGCGGTCAAACCTTCCCATCGATTGAAGTTTTGAAAACCAATATTGTTGATCATAAAACTAATAAGCGTATTGAAGGTATTGTCGGCAATAACTTTTCATCTTACGTACGCGATTATGACTTTAGCGTATTACTGGCAGAGCATAATAAGGGCCAAGCCAAATTTAGTATTCCAGATGATTTTGGTGGTCTACATGGCAAGCTATTTCAGTCTTTTGTTAATTCTGATGCTTACAAACAGAATTTTAATAAGCCACCGGTTATCTGCCTCAGTGTGTCGGATAATAAAACCTACCATAGAATTGAGAATCAGCATCCCGTATTAGGGGTTGAATATCAGCCAAATGAATCGTCTTTAACTGAGCAATATTTCAAAAAAATGGGCTTACAGGTGCGCTATTTTATGCCGCCAAATAGTGTGGCGCCTTTAGCTTTTTATTTCTTTGGTGATTTACTCAATGATTACACCCATCTTGAGTTGATAAGCACCATCAGCACTATGGGAACTTTTCAAAAAATCTATCGCCCTGAGATTTATAATGCCAATGCTGTTGCCGGAAAATGCTATCAACCTAATTTGAAAAATCTGGATCATTCACTGACTCAAATTGTTTATGATCGAGCTGAACGTAGCCAATTGGCTAATGAGCAAGGCAAATTTGCCGCGGAGTACTTTATCAAACCCTATCAAACGTTTTTTGAACAATGGTCTGCTAATTACCTTTAGTCGCTCTGCGCCTAATCGTCACGCTCAATAATTAATCTAATACGGCATCATTATCATGACAACACGACTTAATAAAACATCGCTTAACCAAACCCTGATTAACAACAGACTGTTACCGACTTCAACGGCAGGCAGTTTGCCTAAACCTTTATGGCTTGCAGAGCCTCAAACACTTTGGTCTCCATGGAAATTGCAAGGAGAGGAATTAATTGCAGGTAAACACGATGCACTGCGTTTGTCATTACAGGATCAACAGCTAGCAGGGATTGATATTGTCAGTGATGGCGAGCAAACGCGGCAACATTTTGTCACTACCTTTATTGAGCACCTTAACGGCGTTGATTTTTCAAAACGTAAAATCGTTAAAATTCGTGATCGCTATGATGCGAGCGTGCCCACGGTTGTCGGCCCAGTGAGCCGCCAAAAGTCGGTGTTTGTCGAAGATGCCAAATTTTTACGCAAGCAAACCACGCAACCGATTAAATGGGCGCTGCCTGGCCCTATGACCATGATAGATACGCTTTATGATGACCATTATAAAAGTCGCGAAAAGCTTGCTTGGGAATTTGCCAAAATTCTTAATGAGGAAGCCAAAGAATTAGAAGCGGCGGGTGTTGATATTATCCAATTTGATGAGCCTGCCTTTAATGTGTTTTTTGATGAGGTAAACGATTGGGGTATTGCGTGTTTAGAAAGAGCCATTGAAGGGCTTAAATGCGAAACGGCGGTGCATATTTGTTATGGTTACGGCATTAAAGCCAATACAGATTGGAAAAAAACCTTGGGCTCAGAGTGGCGCCAATATGAAGAAGTGTTTCCTAAGCTGCAAAAGTCTAATATCGATATTATCTCGCTAGAATGTCATAACTCCCATGTGCCAATGGAGCTACTTGAACTCATTCGCGGTAAGAAAGTCATGGTCGGCGCGATTGATGTCGCCACCGACACGATTGAAACCGCAGAGGAAGTGGCTGACACCCTACGAAAAGCCCTTAAATTTGTCGATGCCGACAAGCTTTATCCTTGTACTAATTGTGGCATGACGCCTTTATCCCATCAAGTCGCAAGAGGCAAACTCAACGCCTTAAGTGCAGGCGCAGAGATCGTCAGAAAAGAACTCTTGGCATTAAGATAAGACACGTTAAGTGTTGCTGTCTTTTTTACAGCAGCATGTTTTATAGCAGCATAAGTCTAGCTTTGTTGAAAAAGTATCGACGTCGGTATTAAAAAAACGGGATTGGCATTCTGATGCCAATCCCGTTTTCATTTTTAAGCTCATACATTTAGTGCTTAGGTTTATGCATTGTCTTAGCGCTTATTCACCAAGCTTTGGCGTGCGTGGCGGGATCATGCGCCTGTCACCTGTTGACTCAAATGCACCTGCAAATTTAAGCAGATTGTTATCGTCATAGGCACGACTTGCGAAGGTCAAACCCACTGGCATGCCAATATCGGCCATCACGCCCATAGGTACAGTTACAGTCGGCACGCCTAAATGGCGAATCGCAAGGTTTCCGTTAGCGACCCAAACTCCGTTGCTCCAAGCGATATCGGCTGAAGCCGGATTCACATGCGCATCCGCGGGGCCAACATCGGCCACCGTTGGGAACAGCACGGCATCAAGCTTTAGTTCGTCCATCCAGTCTTCGAGATCTAGCTTACGCGTCTTCTCTAAACCACGCAGACCATCGGGAATACTGTCGATCTGGTCGAAGGATTTAAGGCCACGCTTGGCCATGTTGACATACTCTTCCATGCCTGCCGCTAAGTCACCTTCACGATTTGGCAAGGTGCCAAGATCATGGGGGAATATCAAATGCCCAACAACATCTTCAAGCTTGTTGAGTTTAGGGTCATTGTTAGCCCGCAGGAACTCATCGAACGCCCAACCTGAGAGCTCCCATAATTCATCATGCAGGAACTGAGGTGTAACGATACCGCGGTTAAACACCGTCGGCGCACCCGGGCGGTCGCCTTCACAATTGGAAACCAGCGGAAAATCGACTTCAATCACTTCGGCGCCAGCGGCTTCTAAGGCTTTACGAGCCGCTTCCCATAGATCGATAACTGATTGGCGGGTATGAATACGTTGCCCCGTTGGCCCGCCAATGCCCGGATTTTCGCTAGTGCCCGCCAATTCATCCTTATTGATGTACATGCGCGGCACACCAAAACGCTTACCTTTAAGCGTGTCGGCTTGAGCGGCAAGCTCCAGATAAGATGCTGGACGGACACTTGATGCTTTAGGGATTTGTACCCAAGGTTGCAGACGCCAGAGATCGCCACGGGTGATAGGATCGTCGGCCACAATCACATCCAACACTTCAAGCATATCGGCCATAGTGCGGGTATAAGGCACGACAACATCCATGGTCGGCGTTAACGGCCAGTTACCGCGCACCGAAATCACGCCGCGAGACGGTGTATAGGCACATAAACCATTATTGGACGCAGGGCCACGGCCACTCGACCAAGTTTCTTCGGCAAGACCAAAAGCAGAGTAACTTGCCGCCGTACCCGTGCCTGCCCCATTGGAAGAGCCCGAAGCGAATGGTGCAGTAAGATACTCAGCATTGTATGGGCTTTCAGCGCGGCCATAGTGACCACGCTGCATGCCGCCATTGGCCATAGGTGGCATATTGGTTTTGCCTAGGCAAATGGCACCTGCGGCGCGTAGGCGCTCAACGGCGAAGGCATCATACTGCGCCACTAAATCCTTAAAGGCTGGGCTGCCAGAAGCTGCCGTCAGCCCCTTCACCAAATAGCTATCCTTGGCGGTATACGGAATACCCTCAAGTGGGCTCAGTATTTCACCACGGGCGCGGCGCGCATCTGACGCCTCAGCTTCTTTGAGCGCATCGGGATTGTGTACCACTAACGCATTGAGCTTAGTCTTTGTCGCAGGGCCGTCATACGCCTCAACCCGCGCGAGATACGACTTAACCAACTCCACTGCGGTGGTGCGGCCAGATTCGAGCGCAGCACGCAACTCGGCAATAGAAACTTCAGTGACTTCAAACATCTTACACCCTCCCGCTGAAAGCTAATTGTGGTGTAATAACAGTGACATCAATCGTCATGCTGTTCTCCTTAGATTACTTTCCAGAGGGGATCTGCTGGGTAATACAATGGATATTACCGCCACCTAATAAAATCTCACGGGCTGGCACACCCACAATCTCATGCTCTGGGAAGATTTCCTGCAGTTTTTGGGCGGCGATATCATCGGTTGCAGGGTCAAGCAGTGGGAACACGATGCGATTATTGGTGATTAAAAAGTTCACATAAGAACCGGCTAAACGCTCACCCGCCGTGCGTGGCACGCCAGTGCCTTCGGTCACGCCTTTTGATTCTTCTTCGGTGCAATACAGCGGCCCCGGTTGTGGCAATAGATGGATTTTTAACTTACGGCCTTTGGCATCCACGGTATTTTGCAGCACATCGAGCGCCGCTTTTGAGCGTGGATACTGGGGATCAGTCTCATCATCGGTCCAGTGCAGAATGACTTCACCAGGACGGGCAAAACAGCACATATTGTCGATATGGCCATCGGTCTCATCCATATACACGCCATCTTGCAACCAGATAAACTGCTTAACATTCAAATAGTCACGCAGTAAGTCTTCAATCTGTTCTTTTGTCAGTTCAGGGTTACGGTTGGCATTGAGTAAACATTCTGCACTCGTCATACAGGTGCCTTCACCATCGACATGGATGGAGCCACCTTCGAGGATCAGCGGCGCGCTGTAACGGGCAAAACCATGCTGCGCAAGCATCTGCTGCGCGACTTGCTCGTCCTTATCCCATGGGAAGTACAAACCACCGTTATGGCCGCCCCAAGCATTAAAACCCCAGTCAACACCACGGCATTCGCCATTGTCATTCACAACGACGGTTGGCCCAGTGTCACGAGCCCAGCAATCGTTACTGTCCATTTCAACCAAGGTGACATGGGATGGCATCACCGCTTTAGCTTCGGCTAAAAACGTCTTAGGAACACCCATATAAACAGGGGTTGTCGCACCAATGGCATCGGCCACCTTAGCAAAGGTCGCCTGAGCATAAGCACCAGCTGCACGCCAGTTATCAGGACGATAGGGCCAAATCATCCACACCGCTTGCTGCGCAGCCCATTCGCCAGGCATATAAAAACCATCTTGGGATGGCTTAGTCGTTAACTGCGTGGCATCCAGTGTCACGTTTGTCATGAGTTTTGTCTCCAGTAATGCTTAAAAACGATAAGGGTGTGCGTCCTAACATCGGACGACAGAATCGAAATATACCTAACATCAATCAAATGAATAAATTGAAGGACCGCATTTATCATGTGCATAGTTTGGCCGAAATTGTCAGGTTTTCACTCGGTGAGTTTTAGCTTCATTGAAATATTGCTGCGTATCTTATCATTTAAGATGGCTTGCGCTAAATACTTGTATGCAGGACATAGATGAGAATTTGTAGGGGAGGAAGGTTGTCAATTTATTGCTCACGAGATGAGTGAATTACGAAATGGAGCGAATGCTCTTTAGTTAAAATAAGTCTTAGTTGAAATACGGCACTAAAATCTGATCTCAGCATCAAAATAGCGCTTTTATTTTACCTAGCTTATCATCATCGCTTTATTGTAGCCTTTTGCTAAAAAACACTGCGGAGGCGTATTTTTTGTTCTTTCTCAATATTCGCCCGTTGCAGTATTTATCTTTAAAGGATATCAGCATGACTTCCCACACGGCGCCATTAACCTCATTTTCTACTACTGAACCTTCTCTCACTGAAACTTCTACAATGGAACCTTCTACAACGGAACTGTCTATAACAGATGTAGAGCCGCTACTTAAGATCATGGAAAAACTGCGTGATCCGCACACGGGTTGCCCGTGGGACAAAGCGCAAACCTTTCAAACTATAGTGCCTTTTACTTTAGAGGAAGCCTATGAAGTTGCCGATACCATAGAGCGTTTAGCCTGGGATGAGTTACCCGATGAACTCGGGGATTTGTTATTTCAAATCGTATTCTATTGTCAGCTCGGTAAAGAGCAGGGGTTATTTGATTTTTCGAGCGTGATTGAGAAAATTAGCGACAAGTTAACCCGTCGTCATCCCCATGTGTTTGGTGAGCAAAATCCGCAAATAGGCGATAGTGCCCAAGCGATGAAAGCCAATTGGGAGGCGATTAAAGCGATTGAGCGTGAGCAAAAGGCGCAGCAAGTGGCGGGTGAAACTCAAGCAGATACTCTGGTTTCAGCGTTAGACAATATTCCGCGTACCCAACCTGCGTTGTCGCGCTCAATCAAAATTCAGCAAAGGGTGGCGCGAGTCGGTTTCGATTGGGCCGAACTTGAGCCCGTGGTCGCTAAAATCCATGAAGAAATCGATGAAGTCTTGCATGAAGTGAATCAACCCGAGCAAGACCAAGCTAAAGTGCAGTCCGAAATGGGCGACTTGCTGTTTGCCGTGGTGAATCTAGCTCGCCATCTTAAGGTTGATCCAGAACAAGCGTTGCGACAAGCCAATCTTAAATTTGAACGCCGTTTTCGCGGCGTTGAACAGTTGGCTAGTGACAGCGGTAAAAGCATGGAAGAGCACACATTAATGGAGCTCGATGCCTATTGGGACCAAGTAAAAGCGACAGAGACGAGATAAACGGCAAATTATCCCGATTGGTGTTTGTCGAATCGCGCCGCCTTTGGTATACTACTGCCCCGTCCTAGTGCTTTCTTACAAGCACGTATTTTCAAACTCATTTTCTCAGGTTCAGCATGACTACAAGGTATATCTTCGTTACTGGTGGCGTTGTTTCATCACTAGGTAAAGGCATTGCAGCAGCATCATTAGCTGCAATTTTAGAGGCCCGCGGTCTCAATGTAACCATCATGAAACTGGACCCTTACATTAACGTTGATCCGGGTACCATGAGCCCAACCCAACATGGCGAAGTATTTGTTACTGAAGACGGTGCAGAAACAGATCTCGACTTGGGTCACTACGAGCGTTTCATCCGTACTAAGATGAATCGTCGTAACAACTTCACTACTGGTCGTATTTACGAAGAAGTATTACGTAAAGAACGTCGTGGCGATTATTTGGGCGCAACTATTCAGGTTATCCCACACATCACTAATGCGATTAAAGAAAAAGTATTAGCAGGTGGCGAAGGCCATGATGTGGCTATCGTCGAAATCGGCGGTACTGTGGGTGATATCGAATCTTTGCCGTTCCTAGAGTCTATCCGTCAGCTCGGTGTTGAGCTGGGTCGTGATCGTACTCTGTTCATGCACTTAACCTTAGTGCCTTTCTTAGGTGCAGCAGGCGAAGTGAAAACTAAGCCAACTCAACACTCAGTGAAAGAGCTGCGTTCTATCGGTATTGCACCAGATGTGCTGGTTTGCCGTGGTGATCGTGCGATTCCTGCTAATGAAAAAGCCAAAATTTCGCTGTTCTGTAACGTCGAAGAGCGTGCGGTTATTTCATTAAAAGATGTTGATAGTATTTATAAAATCCCAGCTTTGTTACGTTCACAAGGTTTGGATGACTTAGTGGTTAAGCGTTTCGGTTTAGAATGCCGTGAAGCGGATCTGTCTGAGTGGGAAAATGTGATTTATCAAGAAGCTAATCCAAACGGCGAAGTCGTTATTGGTATGGTGGGTAAATACATTGAACTGCCAGATGCCTATAAGTCAGTCAACGAAGCATTAAAACACGCTGGCCTTAAAAACCGCGTATCAGTGACTATCAAGTACATTGATTCACAAACCGTAGAAGCCAAAGGCGAAGAAGTCTTACAGGGTTTAGACGGTATCTTAGTACCAGGCGGTTTTGGCGAGCGTGGTGTTGAAGGTAAGATACTGGCGGCAAAATTTGCCCGTGAAAACAATCTACCTTATTTCGGTATTTGTTTAGGTATGCAAGTTGCCCTGATTGAATTTGCGCGTAATGTTGCTGGCATGGCTGATGCACATTCAACTGAATTCAATAAAGAAACACCATTCCCAGTGGTGGGTTTGATCACTGAATGGATTGACGAAGAAGGTAATGTTGAGCAGCGCCATGAGGCTTCTGACTTAGGTGGCACTATGCGTTTAGGCGCTCAATTGTGTCATTTACTCGAGGGTTCAAAAGCGGCTCAAGCCTACAAAGGCAACAGCTGTGTAGAACGTCACCGTCACCGTTACGAAGTGAACAACAAATACAGAGAGCGTTTAGAGCAAGCTGGCATGATCTTCAGCGGTTTGTCTTCTGATCGTAAACTGGTGGAAATGATCGAATTAAAAGATCACCCATGGTTTGTTGCAGGTCAATTCCATCCTGAATTCACCTCAACTCCGCGCGATGGTCACCCATTGTTCGAAGGGTTTATTGCTGCGGCAAGTGCGCATCAAAAACGTGATCTGAAGTAAGAATATTTGAGGCCGGACCCGCGACAGTGGTGCCGGCCTTTTGCTACACTCGTCGCGACTTGAAACATAAGAATTTAATACTTCTGGGTGTAAACAGAATGCGTATCCGTTGCATCTGTATGGACGCAAACCGTAAATGGAATTTTGTTATTTTCTGCGGTATGTGACTTCCATTTATTCCCATAGGTATTGGTTTTTTCTTTTATCTTTAAACTTAAATCGAGGGTGTTATGGCTAAGATTATTAACGTGATTGGTCGCGAGATTATGGATTCTCGTGGTAACCCAACTGTTGAAGCCGAAGTGCATTTAGAAGGTGGTTTTGTGGGTATGGCTGCGGCGCCTTCTGGTGCATCAACTGGTAGCCGCGAAGCGTTAGAATTACGTGATGGCGATAAGAGCCGTTATTTAGGCAAAGGCGTATTAACAGCAGTTGCTAACGTAAACGGTGTCATCCGCGCTGCATTATTAGGCAAAGATGCGACTGCACAAGCTGAGCTTGATCAAATCATGATCGACTTAGATGGCACAGAAAACAAAGACAAGTTAGGCGCAAACGCGATTCTGGCTGTGTCTTTAGCGGCTGCTAAAGCAGCAGCAGCATCTAAAGGTATTCCTTTATACGCGCATATCGCTGAATTGAACGGTACACCAGGCCAATATTCTATGCCTGTGCCTATGATGAACATCTTAAACGGTGGAGAGCACGCGGATAACAACGTTGATATCCAAGAATTCATGGTGCAACCAGTTGGCGCGAAAACCTTCCGTGAAGCACTGCGCATGGGCGCTGAAATCTTCCATACGCTGAAAAAAGTATTGCACGACAAAGGTCTAAGCACTTCTGTGGGTGACGAAGGTGGTTTTGCACCTAACTTAGCGTCAAACGCTGATGCGTTAGCCATTATCAAAGAAGCGGTTGAACTGGCTGGCTACAAGTTAGGTACTGATGTCACGTTAGCGCTGGATTGCGCTGCATCTGAATTCTACAAAGACGGCAAATACGATTTAGCGGGCGAAGGCAAAGTCTTCGACTCGAACGGTTTCTCTGATTTCTTAAAATCATTGGCTGACCAATACCCAATCGTGTCTATCGAAGACGGCTTAGACGAATCAGATTGGGATGGTTGGGCTTACCAAACTCAAATCATGGGCGACAAGATCCAATTAGTGGGCGACGATTTATTCGTTACTAACACTAAAATCTTAACCCGTGGTATTGAAAACGGTATTGCTAACTCAATCCTTATCAAGTTTAACCAAATTGGTTCATTGACTGAGACTTTAGCGGCTATTCGTATGGCGAAAGAAGCGGGTTATACCGCCGTGATTTCACATCGTAGTGGTGAGACTGAAGATTCAACCATTGCTGACTTAGCCGTGGGTACTGCTGCTGGTCAAATCAAAACCGGTTCACTGTGTCGTTCTGACCGTGTCGCTAAATACAACCAATTGCTGCGCATCGAAGAGCAATTAGGTGAAAAAGCCCCATACCGTGGTTTGAAAGAGATCAAAGGTCAGGCGTAATTTAATATTTGATGTAAAAAGGCCACCACTTGGTGGCCTTTTTTGTTGTACTATCTGCTGTATATTTTTTTAATCCAAGATACTGACGCTAATTCCTCCATGAAATTTTTTGTCATTGCACTCATAGTGCTACTCGGTGTACTGCAATTCCGTCTTTGGTCGGGAGGTAATAGTCTTCCTGAATATTTCGTTCTGCAAAAACAAATTGCCGCCCAGCAAGAAGGTAACGCCAAACTCAATGAGCGTAACCAAGTGCTGAAGGAAGAAATCATCGATCTGAAAAGTGGTACAGAAGCCATCGAAGAGCGCGCACGCAACGAACTTGGCATGGTTAAAGAAGGCGAGACCTTCTATCGCGTCGTGGGTGGTGAGCGCTCGGTATCGAGTCCATCTCAGTAATATGGAGTTAGGATGACAGAGCTAGGACATTTAGATCTTGGATTAAATGAACAATCCAATCCCGATAGTCAATCTGATCTGGTAACACAAATTGAATTGCAGCGCCAAGCTGAGCATGTCACTCAAGCTGTGGTTGCCATCGTTCCCGCCGCAGGCATAGGTAGCCGTATGGGCGCCGACAGACCTAAGCAATATCTTGAGGTGTGCGGCCAGAGTATTCTTGCTCATACCTTAGATAAGCTCTTGTCCCATCCGCACATTTCTCAAGTGATCGTCGCCTTACATTCGAACGATACTATCTTCGATACCTTGCCACAGGCCGTGCACCCCAAATTGATTACAGTATTAGGTGGCGGTGAGCGCGCTGATTCTGTGTTGGCGGCGCTGCAAATTGCACCCGAGCACAGTTGGGCCTTAGTGCATGATGCGGCAAGACCTTGTTTAACCGCGACGGATATCGACAAGTTACTCGCATCTAGAGTGCAATTCCCCCAAGGTGCTATTTTGGCAATGCCTGTACGCGATACCATGAAGCGCGCGAATAAACAGGGTGAAATCAGTGCCACTGTGTGCCGCGATAATTTATGGCATGCATTGACGCCGCAGTTATTTCCAGCGCAGCAATTAAAAAATTACCTCAATGCGGCTCTGGCTGCAGGTGCGGTAGTCACAGATGAGGCTTCGGCGATGGAATGGGCGGGGATATCACCCGGACTCGTTTCGGGCCGTGCTGATAATATAAAAGTAACGCATCCCGACGATTTAGGGCTAGCCGAACTGTTTTTGATGCGTGCCGTTAAATAGTCATAATCAAAGTAAAATAATACGTTAGGAATATTAAATGAAAATCCGTATCGGCCATGGTTTCGATGTGCATAAATTTGGTGCGGCGCGGCCACTTATCCTTTGTGGCGTGGAAGTACCCTATGAAACAGGCCTAGTCGCACATTCAGATGGTGATGTGGTACTGCATGCGATTTCCGATGCCATCCTCGGTGCTTTAGCGCTCGGTGACATAGGCAAACATTTCCCCGATACCGATGCCGCCTATAAGGGTGCCGATAGCCGCGTATTGCTGCGTCATTGCTATGCTTTAGCGAGAGCGAAAGGCTTTGTGCTCGGCAATCTTGACGTCACTATCATAGCCCAAGCTCCTAAAATGGCACCGCACATAGAGGCAATGCGCCAGATATTAGCCGCCGATTTAACCGCGGAACTTGACGATATTAATGTCAAAGCGACCACGACTGAACAGCTTGGATTTACCGGGCGTAAAGAAGGTATTGCGGTAGAAGCCGTGGTACTTATGGCCCGCAAACACGATTAACTTAAGAGTAAAAAAGTCCCATGAGCGAATTACATTATCTGTATGGTAAGCCTTTAGGTACAGCAGATCTAAGAACCCAAAATAGCGATTTTATCGTGAAAGAGATTTTGCCTTTTAGCCCGACGGGTGAAGGTGAACATCATATGCTGCATGTACGCAAAGAAGGGCTAAATACAGTACAAGTCGCGGAAATGATCGCTAAGTTTGCTAAGGTGCATCCAAAGGAAGTGACCTACGCTGGGCAAAAAGATAAAAATGCCATCACAGAACAATGGTTCGGTGTGCGTATTCCTGGTAAAGAAACGCCTGCTTGGAAGGATCTCAATAGCGAGCGTTTGACCATATTGTCGAGCAGCCGCCACAGCAAGAAACTGCGAATTGGTGCCTTAGTCGGTAACCGCTTTATTCTTACCCTGAGAAATGTCACCCAAGTGGAAGACATTATCAGTCGTATCGAAAAGGTCGCTCAAGTGGGCGTGCCCAATTACTTTGGTGAGCAGCGCTTTGGTCACGATGGCAAAAACTTAGTGTTTGGTCGCCAAATGATGGCGGGTAAAAAAGTGAAAGACAGAAATAAGCGCAGCATGTATTTGTCTGCCGTGCGCTCAAATCTGTTTAACACTGTAGTGTCGTACCGATTAGCCAACCATGGCACTAAGCCTTTAGCGGGTGATTGTGTGATGTTAGCGGGCAGCAAAAGCTTCTTCGTGACGCCTGAATGGGATCTCATCGTATTGAAGCGTCTGATTGAAAAAGACATTCAACTTTCTGCACCATTGTGGGGGCGCGGCATGATGTTACCCCAAGGTGAAGCTGCTGCGGTAGAAACCTTAGCCATGAGTGAGTTAGCTGACGATTGCTATGGTTTAGAGCACGCCGGATTAGAGCAAGAACGCCGTCCGTTACTGCTTGAGCCCCAAGGCCTTAAATATGAACAAACCGCTGATGGCTTAGTGCTGGAGTTTGTGTTGCCTGCGGGCAGTTTTGCAACATCATTATTGAGAGAGTTGGTTAATTATCAAGATGTTAAAGAGCAGCAATGGCAAGCGACATTGGTGCAGGAGCCTGCGCCTGAGGTAACTAACGCTAACGTAGTGGCTAACACTGATACTGTTAAGACTGAAGCAGAGTCATGATTCGTATCCTTGTTAGCAATGACGATGGGATTAATGCTCCAGGTATCAAAGCCTTATCTGAGGCTTTGGCTGAAATAGCGACTGTGCTGACTGTTGGGCCGGATCGAAATTGCTCTGGTGCGAGCAACTCATTAACCTTGACTAATCCATTAAGAATTAATAGGTTAGATAATGGCTATATTTCCGTTCACGGTACACCGACAGATTGCGTTCATTTGGCTATCCGAGAATTATGTGATGGCGAACCTGATATGGTGGTGTCTGGCATCAATGCGGGGGCAAATATGGGTGATGACACCTTATATTCGGGGACAGTTGCCGCCGCGATGGAAGGACGCTTTTTAGGTTTTCCTGCAATAGCGATTTCGCTTAATGGCCGTAAATTCGAACATTATCAATCGGCTGCTGTTTATGCTCGGCGGATAGTTCAAGGTTTGTTGGCCCAGCCTTTGGCAAAAGATCAGATCTTAAATGTGAATGTGCCTGACTTGCCACTTGATCAAATTAAAGGCATCAAAGTGACTCGCCTCGGTGCTCGTCATAAGGCCGAAGGCATAGTGCGAACGCAAGATCCTGCCGGACGTGAAATCTTCTGGCTTGGTCCACCGGGACAAGAGCAGGATGCCACAGAGGGCACTGATTTTCATGCTATCGCCAATGGCTATGTTTCAATTACGCCCTTGACGGTTGATTTAACCGCCTACGGACAACTAACGGCATTGCAAAATTGGGTAGATAAAATATGACTCGAGTTGCCTTAACATCGGCGGTGAATTTAGCTAAAAAGCTTCAAGATGCGGGGATCCGTAATCAAGCCGTGTTAAAGGCGATATCGCATACGCCGCGAGAAATGTTTCTCGATAATGCGCTAGCCCATAAAGCCTATGAAAATACGGCTTTGCCAATTGGACAAGGGCAAACCATTTCGCAGCCTTATATCGTTGCCCGTATGAGCGAACTCTTACTGCACAAGATGCCACAGCGAGTGCTAGAAGTGGGGACGGGATCGGGCTATCAGGCAGCCATTTTGGCTCAATTGGTGCCTCAGCTTTGTACTATCGAACGGATCAAAGGTTTACAAATTCAAGCAAGACAGCGTTTAAAACGATTAGATTTGCATAATGTGTCGTTCAAATATGGTGATGGTTGGTTGGGATGGGCTAATCGTAGTCCGTTCGATGCCATTATGGTGACTGCGGCGGCGGCGACTATACCAGAAGCTTTGCTGTCTCAATTGGCTGATGGAGGGGTGTTAGTCTTACCTGTGGGAGAGGATACTCAACAATTGATGCGTATTACGCGCACTGCTGACCGCTTTAGTTCTGAAACCATTGAAACGGTTAAATTTGTACCTTTAATTAATGGAGAGTTAGCTTAACCTTGTGTTGTGCTACTGTGTTAAGCGAAGTGCTTGTTTTGCACAGAAGGCGTCATTTTCTCATCATGAACAGTAATACAACCTTACCAAGGAGTTTTTATTGTTGAATGCGGGTTTACTCTTAAACCTTTGCTTTATATTTCTGCTTGTAGGCTGTAGCTTTCAGGCCAGCAGACCCGCACCCGTCGAAAATATTTCCCATAGCTACTCTAAAAATAGCAAAGGCCACATTAAATCGAATTCATATAAAGTTAAAAAAGGTGACACTCTCTACTCTATTTCTTGGGGGGCAGGGAAAGACTTTTCTGAAATAGCTAAACTTAATCAATTAGATAACCCTTATACAATTTACCCTGGACAGATTTTATATTTAACTAATGCTAAATCTAGTAACCAATCAAAATCTACGACTTTAGATGGAAATATAACGGGTAATTCAGATGCTAATTCAAGTAAAGGTGATAAAAAACAATTAGATGGTAAGGTTTATCAGTCTAATGCTAAGTCAAGTAACGATCTGAAAAAAACACTTGATCAGAAAGCTAAGCCCGCGTACCTTGTAACAAGTTCCCAACAAAGCGTTAACCGGCTAATGGTTCCACCCACCTCAACACTGCCAGCCAGTGTGAGTCAGTGGCAGTGGCCAGTAAGAGGGAAGTTAATCGGAACTTATTCTGCCAATGAGCAGGGAAATAAAGGTATTAAGATCGCGGGAAATCGGGGAGATATCATCAAAGCAGCTGCAGATGGGCGGGTGGTATACGCAGGAAGTGCTCTTAGGGGTTACGGTAATTTAGTGATTATTAAACATAGTGACGATTACCTTAGTGCTTATGCTCATACGGACAAGATCTTAGTCAAAGAAAAGCAACATGTCCTCGCAGGGCAGACTGTTGCAAAAATGGGCAATACAGGTGCCAATCGGGTAATGTTACATTTTGAAATTCGTTACCATGGACAGTCTGTAAACCCACTTACTTATTTACCTAAACAATGATTGTTTGGGGCCTTGTTGGCAAATGGAGGATAGGAAATTGCACTAATTCAGCAGTTTAATTAGGTTTGGGAGATTTGATCATGAGCCGCATAAATAGCACTGCCGCAGAAGCACTAGTAGATTTTTCCGTAGAAACCGTAGACTTTGATCTTGAAAAAGAAGAAGTTGCCACCGATCTAGTCCAAGAGCTAGGAATAGAACAACAGGTCCAAGATGACCTTCAAAAAAATCTTGATGCCACTCAACTTTATCTAGGTGAGATTGGTTTTTCCCCACTGCTTAGCGCAGAAGAAGAAGTTTACTTTTCCCGTAAGGCCTTAAAAGGTTGTGCAAAATCCCGTAATCGCATGATCGAAAGTAATTTACGTCTCGTCGTAAAAATTGCACGTCGTTACAATAACCGCGGCTTAGCACTGCTTGATCTTATCGAAGAGGGTAATTTAGGTTTAATTCGTGCCGTAGAAAAGTTTGACCCAGAAAGAGGTTTTCGTTTTTCAACCTATGCGACTTGGTGGATCAGACAGACAATTGAACGCGCTATCATGAATCAAACTCGTACTATTCGTTTGCCGATTCATGTTGTTAAAGAACTCAACGTATACTTGCGCACAGCCCGCGAATTAGCACAAAAACTGGATCATGAACCTACAGCGGAAGAAATTGCTGAAAAACTGCAAGTTTCTAGCTCTGATGTGAGCCGCATGCTTAAGCTGAATGAAAAAATTACCTCTGTTGATACGCCTTTGGGGGGTGATAACGAGAAAGCATTATTAGATGTACTGGCCGATGATGATAGTGTTGGCCCTGACTATAAAGTGCAAGATGAAGACATCTCTAACTCGGTGGTGAAATGGCTTAACGAGTTGAACACAAAACAAAGAGAAGTATTAGCCCGTCGTTTTGGTTTGTTAGGTTATGAACCTTCTACGCTTGAAGATGTGGGGGCTGAAATTGGTTTAACCCGTGAACGTGTTCGTCAAATCCAAGTGGAAGCATTAAAACGCTTACGTGATTTATTGGGTTCTCAAGGTTTATCTGTTGAAGCTTTATTTAGAAACTAATATCTGTCTTCTGGTGCCTTTCAGAGAAGCTATCCAGAAAATATACTTAGTGTGAGATCACGTCATAAAGTAAAACGCCCACTATAGAGTGGGCGTTGTTATTTTTAGGCTTTTATTTAGATCACCTGATGTCTAGCTCAAGCGTTTCAGTTCATAGAGCAAATCAAGCGCCTGTTTTGGCGTTAAGTTATCGGGATTAATGCTACTTAATTTAGTCAAAGCTGGATTTTCAACCGGTTCAGGTAAAGCGAGTAAGCTTTGAATGGGCGTCCTCGTTCCTTCTGGTTGATGATCGCGACTCTCCAATTGCTGCAATTTATGTTTCGCTGCTTTAATCACTTTGTTTGGCACGCCAGCAAGCGCCGCAACTTGTAAGCCGTAGCTTTTACTGGCTGCACCTTCCTGTACCGCATGCATAAAGGCGATGGTATCTTCATGCTCAATGGCATCAAGGTGCACGTTATACACGCCTGTCATTAGCTCAGGCAATTGAGTTAATTCAAAATAATGGGTGGCGAATAGGGTCATAGCTCCGACTTGCTGGGCTAAATATTCCGCCGCCGACCAAGCTAGTGATAAACCATCATAGGTGGATGTTCCACGGCCGATTTCATCCATTAACACTAAACTACTGGCAGTGGCATTGTGCAGGATGTTGGCAGTTTCAGTCATTTCTACCATAAAGGTTGAGCGGCCAGAGGCCAGATCGTCTGATGCGCCAATACGGGTAAAGATGCGATCAATCGGGCCAATCAGGGCGCGATCTGCTGGAACAAAACAACCAATATGGGCCATCAGCGTAATCAAGGCGACTTGACGCATATAGGTCGATTTACCGCCCATGTTGGGTCCGGTGACAATCAACATACGTCTTTGATTGTGCAAGGTCACTGGGTTAGCGATAAACGGCGTTTGGCTAACACGCTCCACCACTGGATGGCGACCTGCGTCTATTTGTACGCCGATATCTTGGCTCAGCTCTGGACAAGTGTAGCCCAAGGTTTCGGCACGCTCGGCAAAGTTACTCAGTACATCAAGCTCAGCCGCCGCTCTAGCAAAGGCTTGTAATTCATGCAACTTTGGCAGAATAAGATCGAACAACTGTTCCCATAACTGCTTTTCGAGTGCCAGCGCTTTACCTTGGCTCGAGAGGACTTTTTCTTCGTATTCCTTAAGTTCAGGCGTGATATAACGCTCCATATTCTTAAGTGTTTGGCGTCGTTGATAATTGAGCGGTACTTGTGAGGATTGCAGGCGGCTTACTTCGATGTAATAGCCGTGTACGCGGTTATAGCCGACTTTAAGTGTATTAATGCCAGTACGTTCTTTTTCTCTGGCTTCAAGTTGTACTAAGTAATCACTCGCTCCTTCGCTCAGACCGCGCCATTCATCTAGTTCGCTGTTGTAGCCTTCACGGATCACCCCGCCATCGCGGATAAGCATAGGTGGATTATCGACTATCGCGCGCTCAAGCAGGGCTTGCTCAGCGGGGAACTCACCTAAGTGTTGACGCAATTGAGTCGTGTGCGGCGCGCTCAGTGTACTTAAACTCAGTTGTAATTCAGGCAATAAGCCCAGTGCTTGACGTAAACGTGCAAAGTCCCTTGGACGGGCAGTACGCAGGGCTAACCTTGCCATGATACGTTCGATATCGCCAAGTGCCTTTAACTGCTCATGCAAACCTTCGTGGGCTGCGGTATCGAGGAGTTCAGTCACCGCCTGTTGGCGCGCCTTGATTTGCTTAGGATCTCGCAGAGGCTGATGGATCCAGCGTTGTAACATACGGCTGCCCATAGGCGTTGCCGTATTATCCAATACTGCCGCTAAGGTATTATCGCGGCCACCGGCAAGGTTTTGAGTGAGTTCTAAATTTCGGCGCGTTGCCGCATCAAGCACTATGCTATCGGTTTGATTGAAGCGGATAATGGCATTGATATGGGGCAGTGCCGTGCGCTGTGTGTCTTTGACATATTGCATCAAGCAACCCGCAGCCTGCAGTGATAAACGTGCATCTGCGATACCAAAACCATGCAAGTCTTTCGTGCCAAACTGGGCCAGTAGTAACTTGATACTCGTATCGTAATCAAATTCCCACTCGGGGCGACGGCGTTTGCCTTTAAAACCGTTAAGTAGTCCAAGTTCACCAAAGTCTTCACTGTAGAGAATTTCAACGGGATTAGTGCGTTGCAATTCCGCTTCTAATGACTCTCGGGTGTCGAGCTCTGCAATCACAAAACGTCCGGATGAAACATCTAATGTGGCATAACCAAAACCGACTTTACCTTGATAAACCGCGGCTAACAGATTGTCTTGGCGTTCCTGCAGCAACGCTTCGTCGGTTAAGGTGCCTGGCGTGACAATTCGCACCACTTTACGTTCTACCGGCCCTTTAGATGTCGCGGGATCGCCAATCTGTTCGCAAATCGCAACTGATTGACCAATTTGAACTAATTTTGCAAGATAGCCTTCCACAGCATGGTAAGGAAGCCCCGCCATCGGAATAGGATCGCCACCACTTTTACCGCGCGCAGTGAGTGAAATGCCTAACAGCTCAGAAGCGCGTTTAGCATCGTCATAAAACAACTCGTAGAAGTCACCCATGCGATAAAACAGCAACATATCGTGATGTTCTGCTTTCATCGTCAAGTACTGACGCATCATAGGAGTATGTTTTTCTAAATCATCGGTATCAATTACATTCATTAAATCGTTATCGTCCGTTGTGACTGCCTAAAGGCGATACAGTTTGTGTGGTTAAGGGTGATTAAGCGCTATGGAAGCGGAAGACTGCTGTACAATTTTCAGCTAAAAAGACCACGCAAAATTTGTTGCGCCAATCTTAGCAATAATTTAGCGAAAATTGAGCCCTTAACGATGGATATTGATCAAAGGGAGCTATTATCTGATTTGATATTCGCTAAAACCTTGGCCATATTAAAAATCCTATCAGCTAAAAATAATTCAGTCACAGGTCTTGATACTGTATGATTGTACAGTATACTAGTCAGCAGAATTAAGACAAAAAGCACGGCTTTTTGAATTACCCGTTTGTAAATTGAATATCACTTTTGACAGCTTAATGCTTGTCTTGATGAGGGAACAGGAATGAAGGTCGATCCAAATAAAGAGAAAGCACTTGCTGCGGTATTGATCCAAATTGAGAAACAATTTGGTAAAGGCTCCATCATGAAGCTGGGCGAAGATCGCTCTATGGATGTTGAGACCATTTCTACCGGTTCTCTGTCTCTGGACGTTGCTTTAGGTGCTGGCGGTTTGCCAATGGGTCGTATCGTTGAGATCTATGGTCCTGAATCATCAGGTAAAACAACACTGACTTTAGAAGTGATTGCGGCAGCGCAACGTGAAGGCAAAACCTGTGCCTTTATCGATGCAGAGCATGCACTAGACCCTATTTATGCTAAAAAATTGGGCGTAGATATTGATAACCTGCTGTGTTCGCAACCGGATACCGGCGAGCAAGCGCTTGAGATTTGTGATGCTTTAACTCGCTCAGGTGCTGTTGACGTTATCGTAGTTGACTCAGTGGCGGCATTAACGCCTAAAGCTGAAATCGAAGGCGAAATTGGTGATTCTCACATGGGCCTAGCGGCGCGTATGATGAGCCAAGCTATGCGTAAACTTGCGGGTAACTTAAAGCAATCTAACACCTTACTTATCTTCATCAACCAAATTCGGATGAAGATTGGTGTGATGTTCGGTAACCCAGAAACTACAACCGGTGGTAATGCGCTGAAGTTTTATGCTTCTGTTCGCCTAGACATTCGCCGCACTGGTGCCATTAAAGACGGCGATGAAGTGGTCGGTAACGAAACTCGCGTTAAAGTGGTGAAAAACAAGGTTGCAGCGCCGTTTAAGCAAGCTGAGTTCCAAATCCTTTATGGCCAAGGTATTAACCGTACTGGTGAGTTAGTAGACTTAGGCGTAGCCCATAAGTTGATTGAAAAAGCGGGCGCTTGGTACAGCTATAAAGGCGATAAAATCGGCCAAGGTCGTGCTAATGCTGGCAAATATCTGACTGAAAACCCAGCTATTGCTGCTGAAATTGACAAGACGCTACGTGAGTTGCTTTTGAGTAATCCGAGTGCCTTGGCTGCCAAAGCTGATGATAGTACTGAGGACAATATTGATTTAGAGACAGGCGAAGTATTCTGAGTCAGTCAGCCCATCAAATTGCGGTCGCGCTGTTAGCGCGCCGCGATTATTCCCGTTTACAAATCCGCGATAAATTGCTCGAAAAAGGTTTCGAACTTAACGATATCGAACCTGTACTCGATGCTTGCGAATCCTCCGGTTTTATTAATGATGCTCGTTATGCCGAACTGTTGGTGCGAAGCCACATCAGTCGAGGCCACGGTGCAATACGCATCCGCCAAGCAATCGCACAGAAAGGCTTATCTAAAGACTGTATTGAAGCCGCTTTGGTTAATTGTGATTGTGACTGGTTTGAGCTAGCAAAAGATAAAGCCACCAAAAAATACGGCATTCCCCGTGTGACAGAAGTGAAGGGCTCTAAAGCTCGGGATCTCATCGCAAAGGAAAAGGCCAAACGAGTGCGTTTTTTAATGGGTCAAGGCTTTAGCTACGATCAAATCACTTACGCACTAGATTCAGATCCCAATGATCTCGATGAAGATTATTAAATTTGAAGCTAAGACTGTAAAAGCTCATCTAAATATCATCAATGGGTCTTGTCCATTTCGTACTCCACATTAGACTCACTTGCTTAAATATTGTCCGTGCCGCGATAAACTTACGCCGTCTTTATTTGTGCTTTATCCTGTCGTTTTGCTTCTAGTGACTCTGGTGTGGGCGATTCACGCTAAAATATTAAATTCCTGATGTGTATATCACCAATCAAGACTGGTCGTCCTTCCTTAGTCTGCTTATAATGCTGGGCAAATAGAAATACGGCTAGCCTAAGGCGTAGCTGGTAATGCTTACCCAATTCAGGATGATTTCATGTATCAAACTACAGCAGAGCTCAGAAGCGCTTTCCTCGAATTTTTCCGCAGCAATGGTCATCAAGTTGTGGACAGTAGTTCATTAGTGCCAGGCAACGATCCCACACTTTTATTTACCAATGCAGGCATGAACCAGTTCAAGGACGTGTTTCTTGGCATGGACAAACGCAATTATACGCGTGCGACCACTGCTCAACGTTGTGTACGCGCTGGTGGTAAACATAACGATTTGGATAACGTTGGCTACACTGCACGTCATCACACCTTTTTCGAAATGCTAGGTAACTTCAGTTTTGGAGATTATTTCAAAGAAGAAGCGATTCGTTTGGGTTGGACTTTTTTAACTGAAACGTTAAAGCTGCCTAAGGAACGTCTGTGCGTCACTATTTATCAGACAGATGATGAAGCCTTTGAAATCTGGAATAAAAAAATTGGTGTCGCTGCCGAGAACATCATACGTATCGGTGACAATAAAGGTGCTGCCTTTGCGTCAGATAACTTCTGGCAAATGGGTGATACCGGTCCTTGTGGTCCATGTACTGAGATTTTTTATGATCATGGTGATCATATTTGGGGCGGACGTCCTGGCAGTCCTGAAGAAGATGGTGATCGTTTCATCGAAATCTGGAACATCGTTTTCATGCAGTACAACCGTCAAGCATCGGGTGAAATGTTACCTTTGCCTAAGCCCTCGGTTGATACAGGCATGGGGATTGAGCGTATTGCTGCGATTATGCAGGGCGTACATTCTAACTACGAAATCGATATTTTCCGTACTTTGATTGCTAAAGCCGCAGAGGTCATTGGTGTTAGTGACTTATCTGAAAAGTCGCTGCGAGTCATTGCCGATCATATCCGTTCATGTGCATTTTTAATTGCCGATGGCGTTATGCCGTCGAATGAAGGCCGTGGTTATGTGCTGCGCCGTATTATTCGCCGCGCTGTTCGCCATGGTAACAAGTTAGGTGCGACCGAAGCTTTCTTCTACAAGCTGGTTCCGTCTTTGATTGCGGTGATGGGCGATGCAGCAAAAGGGTTAGCTGAGACTCAAGCGATTGTTGAAAAAGCACTGAAAGCGGAAGAAGAGCAATTTGCCCGTACGCTTGAACGTGGTTTAGGTATTTTAGATACGGCCTTAAACGAGTTGAAAGGTGACACCTTAGACGGCGAAACCGTATTTAAGTTGTATGACACCTATGGCTTCCCAATGGATTTGACCGCTGATGTCTGCCGTGAGCGCAACATCATTGTCGATGAAGCCGGTTTCGAAGTCGCCATGGCTGAGCAACGTAGCCGCGCACAAGCTGCCGGTAACTTTGGTGCAGATTATAACGCTGCGCTGAAAATTGATACTGAAACTGCATTCAGTGGTTACACCGAATTAGCGGGTCAAGCTAAGGTCACCGCGATTTATCAAAATGGTGAGTCAGTGACGGCGATCAAAGCGGGTGATGAAGCCGTTGTCGTGCTCGATGTAACACCTTTCTACGCTGAATCTGGCGGTCAAGTAGGCGATAAAGGCCAATTGGTTGCGAATGGTATTGAGTTTACGGTAAACGATACGCAAAAGTATGGTCAAGCAACGGGCCATCAAGGTGTTTTGGCTACAGGTAGCTTGAGCGTTGGCCAAGTTATTGAAGCGAAAGTGGATAAAAAACTGCGTCACCGTACACAGTTAAACCATTCTGTTACGCATTTACTGCATGCCGCACTGCGTCAAGTGCTCGGTACTCATGTCTCGCAAAAAGGGTCTTTGGTTGATCCTGAGCGTTTACGTTTTGACTTCTCCCATTTCGAAGGCGTAAAAGCTGCTGAATTAAAAGAAGTTGAAGAATTAGTTAACACTCAAATTCGTCGTAACCATGAACTTAAAACCGCTGAAATGGGCATAGATGAAGCTAAAGAGAAAGGCGCTATGGCACTTTTTGGTGAGAAATATGATTCACAAGTGCGTGTTGTGACTATGGGCGATTTCTCTATCGAATTGTGTGGCGGTACCCATGTGGGTCGCACTGGCGATATCGGCTTATTTAAAATCACCTCTGAAGCAGGTATTGCTGCGGGTGTACGTCGCATCGAAGCCGTGACTGGCGCTGCTGCTATGGCTTATGTGGCGCAGCAACAAGCTGAACTGGAAGAAGCCGCTGCCTTATTGAAAGGCGATGCCAACTCAGTGGTGGCTAAGTTAAAAGCGCAGCTCGATAAGATGAAGCAACTCGAAAAAGAAATGGCGCAGCTGAAAGATAAGCTAGCGGCCGCAGCGAGTGCAGACTTAGTGGGCGATGCCGTTGTAGTTAATGGCGTTAACGTACTGATCAAAAAATTAGACGGCGTTGAGGCAAGTTCATTACGTGGCTTGCAAGATGAATTAAAACAGAAATTGAAATCGGCCATTATCGTTCTTGGTACCGCGCAGGAAGGGAAAGTTAACCTGATCGCGGGTGTGAGTAACGATCTGATCGGTAAAGTCAAAGCGGGTGAGCTAGTCGCTATGGTCGCTGCACAAGTGGGCGGTAAAGGCGGTGGTCGTCCTGATATGGCTCAAGCGGGCGGTAGCCAGCCAGAAAATCTGGATGCGGCATTGGCTCAAGTATTACCTTGGATTACTGAGCGTCTAGCTTAAGAGGTTGCTGTGCCCCAAAAACGAAAGCTTAGTGGTAGCAAGCTTTTTGTGAAAAAGTTCGGCGGCACTTCGGTGGGTTCTATTGAACGTATCGAAGCGGTCGCTGAGCAGATTACAAAGTCAGCTCACAATGGTGAGCAGCAAGTTTTAGTCTTATCCGCGATGGCGGGTGAGACGAATCGCCTGTTTGCACTTGCAGCACAAATTAATCCGCGCGCCTCGGCGCGCGAGTTAGACATGCTAGTCTCGACGGGTGAGCAAGTGAGTATTGCTTTGATGTCGATGGCGCTACAACGTCGCGGCATAAAAGCGAAATCCCTTACGGGCGATCAAGTGCAAATTCATACAAATAGTCAATTTGGCCGCGCCAGTATCGAGCGCGTCGATACTGAGTATTTGCAATCCCTGTTAGCCGACGGTGTTGTGCCGATCGTTGCAGGGTTTCAGGGCATCGATCCTCAAGGTGAAGTGACCACCTTAGGACGCGGTGGTTCAGATACCACTGCAGTAGCCTTAGCGGCAGCGTTAGAAGCCGATGAATGCCAGATTTTTACCGATGTGGCAGGGGTATTTACCACAGATCCTAATATTGATAGCAGTGCACGTCGCCTCGATGTGATTGGGTTTGATGTGATGCTCGAAATGGCAAAGCTCGGCGCTAAAGTATTGCATCCTGATTCTGTTGAATACGCCGAGCGTTTTCGCGTACCGCTGCGAGTATTGTCGAGCTTTGAAGCTGGGCAGGGGACGTTAATCCAATTTGGCGACGAGTCGGAATTAACGATTGCCTCGTTAGTGCAAGGTATTGCGATTAATAAGGCGCTGGCAACGCTGACGATTGAAGGGCTGTTTACCACCAGTGAACGCTATCAAGCGTTGTTAGGCTGCTTAACTCGATTGGAAATCGACGTGGAATTTATTTCTCCATTGAGGATCCATGAGGATGATCCTTCGGGTCGCGTCAGTTTTATGCTCGCAGAAGCTAAGGTTGATACTCTGCTTAATGAGCTCGAAGGCTTAAGTGAAAGCCTTGCTCTCGGGCCATTGATTATCGAACGTCAACGTGCAAAAGTATCTTTAGTTGGCAAAGGTTTACAGGCAAAAATGGGATTATTGACTAAGATGTTAGAAGTCTTGGGTAATGAAACTATTCATGCTAAGTTACTCACGACGTCAGAGAGTAAATTATCAACCGTTATCGATGAAAGGGACTTACACAAGGCGGTTCGGGCGTTACATCACGCTTTCGAGCTAAATAAGGTGTAATTAAATAACCGTTTGAGTATTGAATACTATTAATTTGTACTAAGCTGACCTTATAATAAGCCCATCTACCGGATGAGTGCCGTGTGTAAGCTGAATTAAGAAATAAAGGAGCTATCGAATGCTGATTTTGACTCGTCGTGTTGGCGAAACACTGATGATTGGTGATGAAGTCACAGTTACAGTGCTAGGGGTAAAAGGCAATCAAGTGCGTATTGGTGTGAATGCACCAAAAGAGGTTTCTGTTCATCGCGAAGAAATCTACCAACGCATTCAATCTGAAAAATCAGGTACACCATCGGAAGGTGGTAACTTTTAGTACCTTGTTTTGGCAAGCGTACTACGGCAACAGAAGAGTCAGTTTTTTAACTGGCTTTTTTATTTTTTAGACCGAAAGATTGGCGTAAATCAATACATTGGCTTGATATAACAGCAATGTGATTAAAAACAGTTCAAATGGAATCTGTTTCGGAAAAAGGGTTTGACTTATTTTCGTCAAACAGTAATATGTGCGCCAAGAAAACGGAGAGGTGGCCGAGTGGCCGAAGGCGCTCCCCTGCTAAGGGAGTATGGGCTTTAACTCCCATCGAGGGTTCGAATCCCTCCTTCTCCGCCATTTCTTACTGATAGGAAACAGTGCGCGTGTAGCTCAGCTGGATAGAGTACCTGGCTACGAACCAGGCGGTCGGAGGTTCGACTCCTTCCACGCGCACCATTTTTTATTATTGTTTGATGTAAAAGTAAATTTAGATACAAGTCGCGCGTGTAGCTCAGCTGGATAGAGTACCTGGCTACGAACCAGGCGGTCGGAGGTTCGACTCCTTCCACGCGCACCATCTCTGCATTAGTTAATCTTTAACTCATCAGTTTTGAATTTCATAAGAAATTTTGTAGATAATTGCTTATAGCAAAGAGTTAAAATGCGCGTGTAGCTCAGCTGGATAGAGTACCTGGCTACGAACCAGGCGGTCGGAGGTTCGACTCCTTCCACGCGCACCAATTTAGATTAATATGATTTAAATCATATTAATGTTTTACCGTTTAACATGCGCGTGTAGCTCAGCTGGATAGAGTACCTGGCTACGAACCAGGCGGTCGGAGGTTCGACTCCTTCCACGCGCACCAATTTAAATTAATATGATTTAGGTCGTATTAGTGTTTTACCGTTTAACATGCGCGTGTAGCTCAGCTGGATAGAGTACCTGGCTACGAACCAGGCGGTCGGAGGTTCGACTCCTTCCACGCGCACCAATATAGTTAACAAGATACGTCTTGTTGATTTAAAGCGTTAAACGCGGAGAGGTGGCCGAGTGGCCGAAGGCGCTCCCCTGCTAAGGGAGTATGGGCTTTAACTCCCATCGAGGGTTCGAATCCCTCCTTCTCCGCCATTCTATTCTTTTAGTCGAGGGGAATAGAATAAATTTGCTAGATAAAAGTGCTTATCCTAGACTCAATCATGATTGGATCTATTAGAAGTACAAAAACGAGTTTGCGCGTGTAGCTCAGCTGGATAGAGTACCTGGCTACGAACCAGGCGGTCGGAGGTTCGACTCCTTCCACGCGCACCATATAGATAAGCCCTGCAAGCAATTGCAGGGCTTTTTTATTTTTTAATCTGTAATGGTTTAACTCATTATATTTTTACCCGCTTAGGTTTAACCTTAACTTTGCATCACCATCTTTTGCCTTACCTTAGCTATCTTCGGTGTCGCTATCTTTAGCCATTTCGTTTTAAACACTTCTCTTTCTTAGGTTCAACTCACTGAAGAATCTGCTTTTGCCTGTGTTGAGAGTCTATGACGACATTGGATATTCATGTCTGCACTCAATGTCAGTCTCTCAGTGCTGCCTCTGGAGGTATTAGCTGTTCTTTAGTCTACATGTGTGGTGTTTACTTATGTCGGCAGTGATGGGCTACGTGTGAGCTCATGAGCGATAGATCACGGGGAATGATGAGGATGAATGGTGAGGTGGTTTCAATACTGTGCCGTAGGTTAAATGGCAGTGTTTAGAATTGACTCGGGTTCAATGCGGCATTTGGCCCAAGAGCGTAGATTAAGGCTCATAATTGCTCATAGATTGCAGTGATATAGATACAAGAAGGGCAGCCAAGTGGCTGCCCTTCATTCAGTTAGAACCAATCATAACAAGTGAATCAGAGTAAATGAGAAGCTTAAGCTTCTAACTTAGCAAACTCAGATTTTTGCTCGTTGAGCTTGTCCATATCACGCTTGAGATCGGCCATCTTAGCGCGCTCTTTGTCGATAACGTCGGCAGGGGCTTTGGCCACGAAGCCTTGGTTCGACAATTTGCCTTCGATGCGAGCGATCTCTTGGCCGATCTTTTCAAGCTGTTTGTCGATACGGGCCATTTCGGCGGCGACATCGATTAAGCCTGCCATAGGGATCAGCAGCTCCATTTCGCCAATCAAACCTGTGGTCGACATAGGCGCAGTTTCGCCATCGGCTAAAATGGTCATGCTTTCTAGGCGAGCAAGGGTAGTGAAGAAGGTTTGGTTGGCTTCAACACGGGCTTTGTCCTGCGCGCTAACACCACGAAGTAGGGCATTTAGCGGTTTAGATGGAGCAATGTTCAGTTCGGCGCGAATGTTACGCACCGCGACGATCACTTGCTTAACCCATTCTAAATCGGCCATTGCTGCGCTATCGACTTTAGCGGCATCAAATGTTGGGAACGGCGCAAGCATAATGGTATCACCAGCGACACCAGCTAATGGTTTAACGCGCTGCCAAATGGTTTCAGTGATATACGGCATCATAGGGTGCATCAGGCGTTGCATCGCTTCGAGCACTGTCACTAAGGTGTGACGGGTGCCGCGCATTTGCGCTTCGCTGCCGTTTTGCAATACTGGTTTAGTTAATTCTAAGTACCAGTCACAGAACTGGTTCCAAGTGAACTCATACAGGGTATTGGCTGCTAAGTCGAAACGGTAGGCTGTCATGTGATCGTCAAAGGTCTTAACGGTTTGATTGAACAAGCCGATAATCCAGCGATCGGCCAACGACAGTTCCATCTCGCCGCCTTTGTGCTCTGGTGAGCCTGGGCCACAATCTTGATCTTCTGTGTTCATCAGCACGTAGCGTGAGGCGTTCCACAACTTGTTACAGAAGCTACGGTAACCGTCTAAGCGCTTCATATCCCAGTTGATGTCACGACCCGTTGATGCCATTGCCGCAAGCGTAAAGCGCAGTGCATCAGTGCCGTGGGCTTCTATACCGTCAGCAAACTCTTTGCGAGTGCTCTTTTCAATCTTGGCGGCCAGTTGTGGCTGCATCATGTTGCCGGTACGTTTTTCAACTAAATCTTCAAGTCCGATACCGTCGATCATGTCTAATGGATCGAGTACGTTGCCCTTAGATTTTGACATCTTGTTACCCGCTTCATCGCGGATAAGACCGGTTACGTAGACGGTTTTGAACGGGACTTGTGGTTTACCGTCTTCATCTTTGATGAAGTGCATGGTCATCATGATCATACGGGCAACCCAGAAGAAGATGATGTCAAAACCTGTCACCAACACGTCGGTTGGGTGGAAGGTTTTTAAATCTTCTAAATTGTCAGGCCAGCCGAGTGTAGAGAAAGTCCACAGGGCTGAGCTGAACCAAGTGTCCAGTACGTCTTCGTCTTGGCGTAATGTCATTGAGTCGGCAATATTGTGCTTAGCACGTACCTCGGTTTCGTTGCGGCCGACATAGACTTTGCCGTTTTCGTCGTACCAAGCTGGGATGCGGTGACCCCACCACAATTGACGTGAAATACACCAGTCTTGAATGTCGCGCATCCACGAGAAGTACATGTTCTCGTATTGCTGCGGCACAAATTTAATGCTGCCATTTTCAACGGCTTCGATAGCGGTTTTCGCCATTGGCGCAACAGCTACATACCATTGGTCGGTCAGCATCGGCTCGATAACCACACCGGAGCGATCACCGTAAGGCACTTTCAAGGCGTGAGGCGCGATTTTTTCGAGCAGCCCTAAAGTGTCAAATTCAGCGACGATAGCATCGCGGGCTTTAAAACGATCAAGTCCGGCAAAGCGTTCAGGCAGGCTGCCATCGAGCGTTTTGTTAAAGGTACCGTCAGAGTTCACCACTTCGGCGCTCACGCGAATGGCGGCATCTAAGGTCAGCACGTTGAACATGGGTAGGTTGTGACGTTTACCGACTTCATAGTCGTTAAAGTCATGGGCTGGGGTGATCTTCACGCAACCTGTACCAAAGGCCATGTCGACGTAATCGTCGGCCACGATAGGAATGCGGCGGTTAACAATCGGCAACAGAATAAACTTACCGACCAGGGCTTGATAGCGTTCATCATCGGGATGCACTGCAACCGCACTGTCGCCGAGCATGGTTTCTGGGCGCGTGGTAGCGACTTCTAAATAGTCTTTACCATCGGCTGTCAGTTCACCGTCGGCCAGTGGATAACGCAGGTGCCACATATGGCCCTGTTTTTCTTTGCTTTCCACTTCTAAATCAGAGATAGCCGTGTGCAGCTTTGGATCCCAGTTGACCAAACGCTTACCGCGATAAATCAACTCGTCTTCGTACAGACGTACAAACACTTCTTGCACGGCCTTGGACAAGCCTTCGTCCATAGTGAAACGCTCGCGGTCCCAATCAACAGAAGCGCCCATACGACGTAGCTGCTTAGTGATAGTGCCGCCCGATTGCGCTTTCCATTCCCACACTTTATCCATAAAGGCATCGCGACCTAGGTCATGGCGATTTTTGCCTTCTTCGGCTTCAAGCTTACGCTCAACCAACATTTGGGTGGCGATACCCGCATGGTCAGTACCGACTTGCCATAGGGTATTTTTGCCTTTCATCCGTTGGTAACGGGTCAAGGTATCCATAATGGTGTCTTGGAAGGCGTGGCCCATGTGCAAGCTGCCCGTCACGTTAGGTGGCGGGATCATGATGCAATAATTGCCTTTGGATTCATCGCCGTGTGGCTTGAAGTAACCTTGCTCTTCCCAGTTTTGGTAAAGCGTTTGCTCGATGGACTGCGGATCGTATGTTTTTTCCATGGGAACGTGTCTGTCTCAAACTAATTAAGTGGATGTGTTGCTAAGTCTTGGGTCTGTAAATTGACCCCTAAGCCGCGATACTGTCGATAACGTTCGCGAGCGACCGCTTTATGCTGATCGTCATTGGCAACAAAATCGATAATGTGGCCAAAGTTTACCGCAAATGGGGGCGCTTGGTCTGCAAGATTAATCAGAACTTGGCGACTTTTGTTGGCGCCGAGGCGATCAAAACCAATTTCTACCGGCGATCCCGTCATCGGGCCTTCACCTTTGAGGTTATGAGGTACAAAGGCACTTGGCTCAAACTGCCATAAAAGTTCATCAATTGCATGGGCTTGCTGTTTATCTTGGCAATGGATATAGACCCATTGTTGCTTCACAAAAGCCTGTTGCGCCAGTTGGCATGCCAGAAGATGCATCTCGCAAAGTGCAGGGTTCGCATTCGCGGTTTCAACAGGTGAATCAGCCTTGGCTTTGGCAGGCGATGCCACTGGCGGCATAAGATAAAACAGCACTTGAGTCATGATTTCAATGCCTTGCTTCACTTGTTTTAGTGGCGAACGAGAGCAGCAGTTTACACTAAAAGTCAGTATGGGTTAATGCTTAGGGCAAACCTTACGGTGAGGTTTTATCTATCACTGTCTGGCTGGACTTAATGGGATGCTTTCAAACCGTTGGAGATGAAGAGGGTAGAGCTATAACTCTTTGAAAAATTATTCTAAAACCATTAGTTGTTCAGTTTTTTATTCAAGTTCTTATTCAGGAAATCGATTTTCTGATTAAATTAAGAAAATAAAAAAGGCGAAGATGAAATCTTCGCCTTTCATTTATCGAGCCTTTAACACACTAAGGCCGGATAGTCGGTTATTCGCCGAGTTCAACACCAGCACGATTGATCAGGAACTGAGTCAATAGTGGCACTGGACGACCCGTAGAACCTTTGTTAGCACCGCTATTCCAAGCTGTACCCGCAACGTCTAAGTGAGCCCAGTTGTACTTTTTAGCAAAGCGCGAAAGGAAACATGCTGCTGTGATAGCTCCAGCAGGACGGCCACCTAAGTTGGTCATGTCAGCAAATGGGCTGTCGAGCATATCTTGATACTCATCCCACAATGGCATACGCCATGCGCGGTCACCACTTTGCTCACCGGCACTTAATAGCTCGTGTGCTAGAGGGTTATGCGATGAGAACAGACCCGATGCGTGTTTACCAAGGGCAATCACACACGCACCAGTCAGGGTTGCAGTATCGATAACCAATTCAGGATCGAAACGCTCAACATAGGTTAATACGTCACATAGGACTAAACGGCCTTCTGCATCGGTATTTAACACTTCAACGGTTTGACCTGACATAGTGGTCAGAATGTCACCTGGACGGTAAGCATTACCCGATGGCATGTTTTCACAGCCAGCCAGAATACCCACAACGTTGATAGGTAACTTCATATCACAGATGGCTTTCATGGTGCCGATAACACCTGCTGCGCCACCCATGTCGTACTTCATTTCGTCCATGGCTTCGCCAGGTTTCAATGAAATACCACCCGAGTCGAAGGTTAACCCTTTACCGACTAATACGATTGGTTTTTCTGTGCTATCGACAGCGCCCTTGTATTCCATCACAGTCATGATGGATTCATTGGCACTGGCGCGACCGACTGCAAGGTATGAGTTCATGCCCAGTTTGGCCATTTGCTCTTCACCAATAGTGGTGACATGCAGAGTGTCGTGTATTTCAGCCATTTGGCGAGCTTGAGAAGCTAAATAGGCTGGATTACAGATGTTCGGTGGCATGTTGGCTACATCGCGACATAAATGCATGCCAGCAGATACTGCCATACCATGCTCGATGGCGCGCTCACCTAAAGTTAATTCACGGCGAGTCGGGACATTAAACACTAATTTACGCAGTGGACGGCGAGTTTCACCTTTGCGGGTCTTCAGGGCATCAAAGCTATAAAGACTGCTATTAGTGGTTTCAACCGCTTGACGTACTTTCCAATACGTATCGCGTCCTTTCACGTGCAGTTCAGTTAAGAAGCAAACCGCTTCCATTGAACCCGTTTCGTTAAGGGTGTTGATTGTCTTAGTGATGATTTGTTTGTATTGGCGTTCGTCTAGTTCTCGTTCTTTGCCACAACCCACTAATAATACACGTTCACTCAATACGTTAGGAACATGGTGCAGCAATAACATCTGGCCAGGTTTACCTTCCAGATCGCCGCGACGCAGTAGGTTACTGATATAACCTTCGCTAATTTTATCTAATTGCTCCGCGATACCCGACAGACGACGGGGTTCATAAACACCGACCACGATACAGGCTGAGCGTTGTTTTTCGGGGCTACCGCTCTTTACGCTAAACTCCATGAGCACTCCTAGATTCTTAAAGACAAATTTTTATATTTATTGGATAATGTCTGCTTGTCCCGAAAAGGGCCTAAGTTATTACTCCAAAGGTGATTTATTCTCGGCGCTTGAGTCACGCATTTCGTGACGTTAAGTTTACCTAGAACCCCTGAAGCTGGTCAGAAAACTATCAAAAGTAAACAGTTTACATGAAAGTTAGTCTGTTACCAGCAAAAAGATAAGTTTAGAGACCGGATCCTGCCTGTGATTGTATTTAAATACCTTATTCGAGAAGTTTTAAAGGCACAAATTGCGGTACTTTTAGTGCTGTTAACTATTTTTATTAGCCAGCATTTCGTGCGTATACTGGCCGATGCCTCCGACGGCGATTTTCCCGCCTCTTTAATCATGACTCTGATTGGGCTTAACTTGCCTTATCTGGTGATCTTAGTGCTGCCGTTAAGTTTGTTCTTGGGTATTTTACTGGCCCACGGCCGTATGTATTCCGAAAATGAAATGGTCATTCTCCACGGTGTTGGGGTCAGTGAGTGGTATGTCACCCGCGTAACGCTGATCCTCGCCGTGATCAATATGCTGTTTACTGGCTATTTATCCCTTTATGTTGCTCCTTGGGCAGAAGAACAGCAAAACCAAGTGCTCGAAAAAGCCCAGTCTGAAGCGGGTCTTGCCGCCTTAATCCAAGGGCGTTTTCAGGCGAGTCCCAATGGTCGCGCGGTATTATTTGTTGAGCGTATTGGTAAAGATAACGAGTTAGATAAAGTGTTTGTAGCCCAGTTGCCAGATCCTGATGATGAAACTGGCGTGACCAATGTCGTGGTGGCTAAAGGTGGACGAGTACAGGAAGATAGTTCAGGTGCTCAACAATTGAACTTGAATGACGGCGTGCGTTATCAAGGCAGCCCGAAGGCGAAGGACTACCAAATGATCGAATTTGGTGGTTATAAAATGCAAATTAAAGAGCAGCAAGTTGATGAGCGTCGCCGTAAGTTATCTGCATTGCCCGTTGATGAACTCGTGAAAATTGAAGGTGCTGAAGCCGCTGCTGAATTCCACTGGCGTCTTGCTATCCCGCTCGCGATTCCAATTATGACACTAATTGCTGTGCCGTTGGCGCGGGTGAATGTGCGCCAAGGTAAGTTTGCTAAGATGTTCCCAGCAGTACTTTTATATCTTGGCTATTTTGGGCTAATGGTCGCGGGACGTAAGGCATTGCAAGATGGGATTATTCCACTGTATTTAGGTATGTGGTGGATCCATGTTTCTGCGCTCTTGATGGGGTTATTCTTGCTCGGCAAAGATAGGCCTATTTTCAGTCGTATATCGTCCTTGTTTGCCAATAAGAAGGTGGCAGCATGAAGATATTAGACCTTTATATCGCCAGAATATTGTTAAGCACTTCAGCGCTTTGTTTGCTGGTGTTGACTGGTTTGTCGGGCATCATCAAATGGGTTGATCAGCTGCGTTTAGTTGGCCGTGGCACCTACAGCATGATGGATGCTGGCATCTATGTTTTATTTTTAGTGCCACGGGATATTGAAATGTTTTTCCCTATGGCCGTCTTGCTAGGCGCTTTGATTGGTATGGGAATGTTGGCATCGAATTCCGAACTTGTGGTGATGCAAGCTTCTGGCATGTCACGTTTGCAGATCACTATGTCGGCGATGAAAACTGCTGTGCCTTTGATGTTATTGGTGATGGTTTTAGGAGAGTGGGGCGCACCGATTGCTGAGCAAAAAGCCAATGAGTTGCAAGCTGTTAAACTCTCTGGTGGGAGTTTAATTAAGTCCCATCGTGGAATTTGGGCAAAGGATGGTGATTTGTTCGTTAATATTGGTGAAGTTGAAAACATCAATAAACTCAGCAATATCACGCTTTATAAATTCAATAGCGAACTTAAGCTCACCAATGTAGTTCACGCAGACCGAGCGGTCTTTTCCCAAGATCGCTGGCGTTTATTTGACGTTAAACGTACCGATTTAAGCTATGAAAAAGTCGTGCTTGAGTATCTTGAAGAAGACCAATGGCAATCAAGTTTAACGCCAGATAAGCTCAGCGTAGTGTCGATTAAACCCGAGGCGTTATCTATACGTGGTCTGGTCGGTTATCTTGATTACCTTAAAACTAACAGTCAAGATCCCAGCCGTTATGAGCTTGCTTTATGGCGCAAGGTGATGCAGCCCGTGACGGTCGCAGTGATGATGTTAGTGGCACTGTCGTTTGTATTTGGTCCGCTGCGGACAGTGACTATGGGCGCGCGCGTATTACTTGGGGTCGTAGCAGGTTTTAGCTTTTATATCAGTAATGAGATTTTTGGCCCAATGAGTATAGTGTATGAGCTACCCGCTTATGTGGGGGCTGTTGCGCCAAGCTTGTTGTTTACTGGCGTTGCCTTCTACTTTATCCGGCGATGATACGCAGCTTATTACTTCTTACTCCGGATTTTGTCAATTAAGAATAGTCCATAAAAATAGTCCATAAAAAACGACGCTTTTGCGTCGTTTTTTGTATTTCGGATTTACTTAAGAATAAACTTATGCCCCATGCCAGTTACGCATTTGGTTGGCTTCTTTAGACAGCACGACAACTTCTGAGCGAGTCATCATATCCTGCAGTGCGCGCTTATCATCATTGATTAAAATCCATAAATTGCCAATGCCGAGCAGTGACCAAATGATGCGAGCGTAGGCAGTGATTAGACTTAAGTTTTGGCCATTAGGATGTTGAATTTTAAGCCGCCAAGCGCGCATCCCTAAGGTTTGACCGCCCTTACTCCAGAATAATGCGTAGAAAGTGCCGACACACAAGGCAAGCCAGAGTTGATAAATTCCCTGATAAACCGGCGTGCCATTGAGTGCATCTGAGACATGTTCAAAGCCATTCATGCCAGCCAGTCCTGAAGCGGTGAGGCCGTAGAAAATCCCAAAGCCCATTGCGCCCGCAACCATATAGACGGCCACGGCTAACATCGAATCGTAAATTGCAGCGCCTAGGCGGCGGAAGAATCCTGCGCGGGGGAAATTAGCATGTTCGGTATTGAGCATTACAGTGTCCTGTTATTGAAGTGCTTAAAGCTAATACAAAAAACAATTAATACATTAGCCTAGGCTTCAGGTTCTTCATCTCTGACAAAGTGGATATTGCTAAAACCAAAGCGGGCAAACTCTACTTTCCTGAATTCTTTTTCAGCCTTGGCACCTTTACGAGATGTCATGGCGACTTGTTGTTCCATAGCCAAAAATTTGGTCAGATCTATGCCTTCGGCTTCGGCCACAGCTTCATATAAATCATGGTGTTTGTCGTAGCTAAAGGCGATAGTTTTCGTCTTACCTTTGAAGGTATAAGTGACTTGACGGGCCATGGGGGGGAGCTCTCCTGAAATAAGTCTGAAATTAATTAAATTCACTTCTAAAAATAAAATACACAGCACCTAAGATGCACAGTCCTGCCCACAGATAATCGAGCTTCAATGGTTCTTTCATATAGAAATAGGCAAAGGGGACAAACAAACTTAAGGTGATGACTTCTTGTAAAATTTTTAACTGGCCGACATTCATTACTGTGTAGCCGATACGGTTAGCAGGCACTTGCAGCAAGTATTCAAATAGGGCGATACCCCAGCTCACTAAGGCCGCAATAATCCAAGGTTTTGAGCCTAGCGTTTTCAAATGCCCGTACCAAGCAAAGGTCATAAAAATATTACTTAAGCAAAGTAAACCGATAGTGGTTAGGGTTGGATTCATTTTTCATCTCTATGATTAAATTTATAAATCATATACATAGCATCGTCAGTATAGCTGCCAAGACATTTATCGATTGCCTTAGGTTTAAAACCCATTTTAAGCCAATAGCTGTCGGCACCTTGTACGGCTACGAGGGATAAGGAATTGAGATTATAGCGATCCGCCAATAGTGTTAGGCGGGTCAGCGCCTTAGCGCCAGCGCCTAAACCTTGGGCTTTAGCCGAAATCGCAATATCGTGTAGGTATAAGGTATCAGCCTTGGGTAAATGGGTGATGGGCTGATATAGCGCGGGCGGCATATTGGCGGTCCATGGGTGAGCCAAGCAATAACCGACAACCGATTTATCCACTTCGAACACAAAACAGGACTGAGGTGATACCTGCCATTTACTTTGCAGTACGTGCAGTGGCTCAGGATCCAGTTGTGAGTAACACTCGTCTTGGATCGCTAAAATGGCATCCCAATCCTCTGGGGTGATTGCACGCAGTAACATGGCCGACATTTATCCTGTTTCAAGAGTTCTGTTGAAGGAACTCCGTGGAAAGAGTCCTGATTCAAATAAGCTCGGCATTATAACCTCAAGCAGCGTTAAAATGCAGGCTCCAGCGGCAATATAAAGCGCTTTAAAACCTGTATAAACTGAGCTTTCAGCGCTTTTAAGCGTTCGCAGCGGTTAAATGCCCAGATATCGTTGGCGCAGGTGACGCTCAAGATATTGACCATTTAGGGTTTCGCCCGTTGCTTGGCGGATCAGTTCATCGGTTGTGAGCAAAGATCCCTTAGACCAAATGTGTTCACTCAGCCATTGGAATACAGAGTTCAACTTGCCTGCATCGATCAGGGTTTCAATTGGTCCTAAGGCTTTTTCCATCGCAAAACGGCATTGGGCGGCATACATGGCGCCTAAGGTATAGCTGGGAAAATACCCTAGTTCACCAACGGCCCAATGGATATCCTGCATGCAACCGTCTCGGTAGTTGCCATCGGTATTAATCCCCAGTAGTTGTTGCATCTGCGTCGACCAAAAATCAGGCAAATCCTCTACGGTTAAGCTGCCGTCGATAAAGGCTTTTTCTGCCTCAAAGCGCAGTAAAATGTGGCAAGGATAGGTGACTTCATCGGCATCGACGCGGATAAGTCCGGGCGCTACGCGGGTGTAATGCTGTGCTAATTCTTGGGCGCTAAAATGACAATTAAGATGTTGCGCAATTTTAGGCTGCAATTGGCGTAAAAATGCCGGATTTGCCCCGAGTTGCATTTCGCAGAATAGACTCTGGCTCTCGTGGATACCCATAGAACGCGCCAGTCCCGCAGGTTGTCCACGCCACGCTTTAGGTAAACCTTGCTCATATCTGGCATGGCCTGTTTCATGAACTATGCCCATGATTGCACTACTGAAATCAGCCTCATTGTAACGAGTCGTTATCCGCACATCGCTTGGCACGCCGCCACAGAATGGATGGCTGCTGATATCCAGCCTACCGTGGTTAAAGTCAAACCCCAGAAAATCCATTACGTCTCGGCCAAGGGCTTGCTGCGCGCTAACATCGAAGGGACCATTTAGCGTTAACTTAGGCTCGTTTGCCTGTTTAGCCAGCACTTCTTGGATAAGTGTCGGTAGCCAATCTTTCAGTCCGCCAAAGGTTTGCTCTAGCTTTGCCGAGGTCATTCCCGGCTCAAATTTATTGAGCAGGGCATCATAGGGGGAAATATTCTGGGCTTCGCCGCGGATCTGCGCTTCTTCCTTAGCAAGTGCAATTACGGCTTTAAGGTTTGGTTTAAAGCCTTGCCAGTCATTATTTTTACGTTGTTCACGCCACGCATTCTCACATTGATAGGCCATTTTAGTTTTGGCTTGCACGAGATCGCCGGGCACTAAATTTGCCTGTTGATATTGGTACTGCATTTCCCGCAGGTTGGCTTGTTGTTCCGTTGTGAGAGATTCGTCCGTCGCGCCGTGTAAGTGTTCGGCTAAGACGGTTGAGGTTTTGAGTGTGTGGATATGTCGCGCCAGTTCAGCCATTGCATCGCCGCGATCGCTATTACCGCCCATAGGCATCATAGCTGCTTGATCCCAGTCACCTAGAGCGCTGAAATGTTCAAAGTGAGAAATTTTTTGAAAATGTGCTGTCAGTTTATCGTAACTTGGTGTTGGTACTTTGCTCTTGGGTGAGTCCATGGAATTTCCCTTCTGGCGCATCAAATCCTGCGCGAATAAATAACAATAACAGGATGATCATACAATGACGTCAACAGTATACTCAAACAACCTGAAGATGCAGGACTCAGTGGGCTGATATTAACGCTATAGTAACGCACTTGAGGCAAGGCCATTTATTGCTCTTGAATAAATGGCATCCACGCCATATATGGCGATTACGGCTATTTGCAGCTCTCGCGGGCTAAGCTAAAAAGGGAGTTGTAGTGTTAAAGTGGTTTTCGATAGGGTACTCGTAGCGAAGATGGCCACGCGATTTTGGCGCAGCAGAGCATAGTCAAAATCTGTTTTAGGGACAATTTTTAGTTTGGAAATTGTGCTTGCCTTGCTATTCTGTTGTGGTTAAGTCGATAATTACAGTGAAATAAATGGAATGCTGTATTGTTCAAGGAGATGACTATGTGGGCGTTTTTAGTTGAACAGCCTAATTTACCTTACACCATAGCTTTTGCCTGCGTACTGGCCCTTGGTGTGTTTGAAGTCTTCGCATTATTCATAGGTTTAAGCATGTTAAGTGCGTTAGACCAATGGGTACCTGCTGATGTGGAATATGATGCTGATGTGGGTGCGGGTGGACTCACGGGCATTGCCGGTTGGCTGTGTCTAAATAGACTCCCATTACTTATTTGGTTTGTGCTTGCGCTGACCAGTTTTGCGATTGCGGGTTATATCGTCAATTTTATCAGTGTTAGTGTTGCCGATTTTTTACTGCCGCAACTGTTCACTTTACCCATTGCTATTGTCGCCAGTGCATTTTCTTGCCGTTATTTTGGTCGAGTGCTTGCAGATCATTTGCCTAAAAATGAATCGAGTGCGATCTCGCTAGATGATCTTAGCGGCTATGTCGGCACTATCACCTTAGGTTGCGCAATTAAAGGCATGCCCTCTGAAGCTGTCGTTCGCGATAAACATCAACAAAAACATTACGTTTTAGTCGAGCCCGAAACTTCGGATATCGAGTTTGCCTCAGGCACTCAAGTCGTGCTGCTTAAGCGAGAAGGCCGCGTCTGGTCTGCTACGCGTTTTGATAATTAATCTTCCCAAGCCATAAATCAATTGAAAGGAAATCAAATGGATGTGTTAACAAACATAGGTTCATCCGGTAGTTTTATTTTGCTCGTTGCGGGTATGGTGCTACTCGGCCTCATTGTGATCGGGTTAATTTTCGCCAAGTTATATAAACGTGCAACCAAAGAAATGGCCTTTGTGCGTACCGGCTTTGGTGGTGAGAAAATCATTAAAGATGGCGGCGCTATTGTGTTGCCTGTATTACATGAAACCATCTCGGTAAACATGAACACTTTGCGTATCGAAGTGGAAAAAACCCAGAAAGATGCGCTGATCACTAAGGACAGAATGCGTGTCGATGTGAAGGCCGATTTCTACTTGCGTGTAGCCCCACATTCCGATGGTATTTCAATGGCAGCACAAACCTTAGGCACGCGTACAAACCGCGTTGAAGAGCTTAAAAAGCTGATGGAGTCTAAGTTTGTTGACGTGCTGCGTGCCGTGGCCGCCGAAATGACCATGACAGAAATGCATGAGCAGCGTGCCGATTTTGTGCAACGGGTGCAAAATAACGTCGCCAACGATCTGGAGAAAAACGGTCTCGAACTCGAATCGGTTTCATTAACGGGTTTCGATCAAACTGATTTGCAGTTTTTTAATGAAAACAACGCATTTGACGCCGAAGGTCGTGCGCGTCTGGCGAAGATTATCGAAGAGAAGCGCAAGGAAACCAACGATATTCAGCAGGAAAACCGCATTAAGATCGAGCAGCGTAACCTCGAAGCTGAAAAGGAATCCCTAGAGATTGAAAAGTCGGAAGAAGAAGCGCGCCTGATCCAGCAACAGTCGTTAGAATTTAAACGCGCCGATCAAAAAGCGGAGATTATTAAGCAGAAAGAAAATAAGGCCCGTGAAGAACGCGAAGCCGAGATTGCCAAAGAGCGCGCCATCGAAACCGCTGAAATCGAAAAGACCAAAGATATCGAAACCCGTGAGATTGAAAAGTATAAGTCGATTGAGCAATCGCGCATTCAACAGCAAAGGGATATCGAAGTTTCTGAGCAGGAAAAACGCATTGCGGTTGCGGCCAAATCTGAAGAAGAATCAGCAGCTCGTGCCCGTGCAGCTGAAGCCGAAAAACTGAAAGTTGAAAAAGAAGAAGCGGTAATCACAGCGCGCCAAGTGGCAGAAGCTAATCGCCGCAAAGAGATTGAAGTGATTGATGCTCGTAAGGAAGCTGAGCGTGATGCAGTCGGCGTAACAGTGCAGGCCGAAGCTGAGAAACGTGCCGCTGAAGACAGATCGAGTGCGATTCTGATTGAAGCGCGCGCCAGTGCCGATGCGAAAAAACTGCAGGCCGAAGCGGATGAAAAAGTGTATGCCGTTGAAGCTGCGGGTAAACAAGCGCTTTACGAAGCAGAAAACGTTTTAAGTGATGAGCAGATTGCCCTGCAAAAATCCCTCGCCATTTTGAAGGCCTTGCCTGAAATTGTGGCCCAAGCCGTTAAGCCGTTAGAAAACATCGAAGGTATTAAGATTCTTCAAGGTTATGGTGCAGGTCATCAATTTGCTGCGGGTGGCGAAGGTGCTCACCATCAAGGTGGTATCGCAGAGCAAGTGACCAGTGCAGCGTTAAACTATCGCGCCAATGCGCCTGTTATCGATGCCATGCTCAGGGAGTTAGGATTAGTGAATGGTGACTCTGGAACTTTGAATGATTTATTGAACGGTAATAACACCTTAACCGCCGAAGCCTTAAGTGGTGTGACCTTGTCGAACTCTAGACCTAAGGACTATAGCCAAACGCAGGTAGTAGAGAGCCAAAGTGTGCTCAAGCCTTAATCTCAACGACATTAAACTAAGTCAAATCAAGTAAAGCGCTCGCCGTTGCTCTTTTGAGCCTTGTGCGGACAAAAGATTGATAAATAGGACGAATGAAATAAAACCGCTCACCATTATGGTGAGCGGTTTTTTTTTGCATTAAATCAAATCTAACGGCTTATTTGTGTACCTTGTCGACCCCCGATGAGCGACCTTCGGCATGACAGGTTGCGCATGACTCCTGTCCTGATTGGTAAATTCGACCACCGCTGGCATCGCTTTGGTAAACTCCGCCAAAGCTGCGTGCATGGACGACTAAACTATCGATAAGCGTGTGACAAGCCGTGCAGGTTGCTAAGGTTGGTGAGTACTCGGCAATTTGCCCTATGTTGGCTGCATCGGGTGTCGCAACTAACAGGGATTGCTGTGCATTTAGCCCCTCGAGACTGAGCTGTCCTGTGCTATGACAAACACTACAGTTATTTTTTGCATTAGGGTAAGTGAGTTCGGGACGTGGGTTGTCAAAACCCACTACAGTGCGGGTTCCCGCATGCAGTGAATGCACCATTTCCCTGTAGCTCAAAGTATTGTTGATGGTGCGATAGGGCTTGATTTGGCTGGCCCCAGGAGTATGCATCACATTGGCATTGAGATACATAATCGCATCATTACTGTGGCAACTTTGACATTGCCCATCGGTCAGTGCGGTTGCCGTTTGCGGTGCATGACAGGTGCCACAGCTGCTATTGGGTTCAAAAATTCCTTTCATTTGATGCGCCGACAGAACTCTATCTTCTAATCCTTGATCATGACATTGGCGGCAGGCCTGTTCATCGACCTTAGCTTTTGCCGTAACAGCTTGACCTTGCAGGCTTAGCGAATTAATGGCACTGAGACTCACCTCTTGATTTGCGATATTACAGTTAACGGCAAAGCCGGTATTTTTATCGGCACAGAGCACCAGTTTACTGTAGAGTTTTGACTGACTCAGATCGCCAAAATCGGCAGCCGACAGGTTAGATATAGTGACTGTTAGCTGATTGGGTGCGGTAATTTTTAAGGCGACGTCGCTCGTGTTTGCTAATAAATCCCACACTTTCCGCTGGCCGTTATTGATTGGCATATTCGCGCTATTTGTTTCACCTGTGGCAATCAACCAGAAGGATTTTATCATAGGTTGACTGGCGGGCAGTTGCTCCATTTGCTGCACTTGCAATGTCACCGCAAGGGTCTTAGTTTCAACGCTTAGCTGCGAACTCAGTAACTTAACTTGGTAATCGCTCACCAGCCTAGTGGCTGTTTTCACGGCGGCATTGTGGAAAAGCCCAACACCTTCAGGATTAGTGCTATCAGGGTGGCAGCCGCTACAGCCCAGTGCCCATGGGTTGGCAAAAATTTCCCTATTGTGGAATAACCCCGCTACAGTGCCATTCCAATCTGCGGGAATTTGCGCTTTGTGACAGTCAAGACACGCGGTTTTACTGGGGATATTACTATTGCCACTTTGCGCCGTTGCGCCGGGAATATGGCATTGCTGACATTGGGTCATATCACCGGGAAAGGTCACATTGGCGTAGTCATATAGCTGTCCCTTGTAACCTACAATTTGATATTTAGCTTGGTGGATCTGGTGTGTCAATGTCGCCATATCAAGGCTATTACCCGTTTCAGGATCGCCAGAGTAAGTCGTGTGACAGACAACGCAGCCCTCAAAGGCAAAACGTTTATTGCCGTGCATCAAAAGGCGAGTATCGGTATTGGCTAAGTCTGGGTTGTGGCATCGAAAACAAGCTTGTTCCGGCGCGATCACTTTACGGCCCATATCCGCCGCGACTGTCTGTCCTGTGGCGGGCACAAAATCGTACACGCTGTTGATCAACTGAGTGTCGATTGGGCTATTTGCGAACGGTTTTAACTCTAGGTAAATTCTGTGGGTGAGCTCAGGCGAGTACTGGGTATCTATCCCCGTAAATTGTGAGTAACCCGTGAGTGGTTTACTCAAAGTGTAACGGTATTGGCCCGCGCCTAAGGAGGTTAGACACGCCGTTTTACAGTTGCTTTCAATGCCTGCTTGCCACTGAGTCTGTGCATTCGCTTGGGCATTTGTTGCAGGTTCTACTTGATTATTGATGTAACTGGTCCATTGCAACGCAGCATCTGTCGCGCTTGCTGCAGAGTTAGTGACTTCTGTGCCAGTTGTTGCCATAGCATTCGCCGCGGCTTGGGTGATTTGATAGTGCTCCTGCGGTGGTGCTAATTTGGCAATACCGACACCTAAGGTATCTAGCTCCTTCAGGTTTTCTAGCCCTGTGACCGCAATACCATTGGCATTGCTGAGGAAGAAATCGACCTGCACATGAGTTTGTGCATCGATAACCACATTTTCTATTGTCGCTTTGAGTGTATCCGCTTGTTCAATGCTGATACTCACAATCCCTGGTGGACCTTCTTTCCCATCGTCACCATCGGAACAGGCTGTCATCAGACAGACTGCGACTGCCATTGGCGTAAAGATTTTCCATTGAGAACGGGTATTCGTTTTCATCATTTTCCATTCCTTTTTAATTAGATTCTGTCGGGACTCTAATCGGAATGTATGCGGTATAGATATTAACTTAGTTATGAGTTGAGTTGCACTTAATTAACCAAATTTAAAAGTTATTTGTTAATTAAATTAAGGTAATTTGAAGTGAGGCATTATTTAAATTTGCTAGATGTTTAATTGTTAATTCTTAAAAACGTTACTCTGATGCATGTCGTGTAACTTGATCTAATAATGCCCCAATATGGGTAATTGTGACGCAGGTTAAAAATCAAAGACATAATTACTTTAGCATAAATTGTCGGGAATCAAAGTGTATGCATATTTTAATTATATTGCTTTGACTAATAAAGGATCAAATATGATTACCAGAAGAGGAATGCTTAAAGGCGGTATGGGCGTTGCTGTCGGTACAGTTTATAGCGGAACATTAATAAGTTTTCTGACCGGTTGTGGCAGTGACAGTAATAGCCAAGAGATAGTAGAAGTCATGCCTGGTGGACTCATGGTGGTGAACCCTACGGTTTGTGTTAGCTGCAGACGCTGTGAAATTGCCTGTGGTTGGAACCATGAAGGGGATAGCAGTCCGACACTTGCCCGCGTCAAAGTAGAAAGAAATATGAACTATGGCCCACATGGTGTGCAATTTGACTATGAAATACAACGAGGAGAATGCGGCGATAAAACCGTTGTTCCTTCCACTTGTCGCCACTGCGAAGTCTGCACTGAAGTTTGTCCACAGCAAGCTATTTCAACGAACGAACAAACTGGCGCCAAAGTGATTGATGAAGAACGTTGTGTCGGATGTGGTTATTGTGCAGATAAGTGTCCTCAGCAAGTCATTAAAGTTGTTCGCAGTAAAATGAAAGCCGTCAAATGTGATTTATGTAACGGTAAACCTGCCTGCGCGCAAGTTTGTCCTACAGGTGCAATTAAATTTTATAACTGGGAAGAGGCTGAAGCTGCATTAGAACAATACGAAAAATATACCGGCTTAGTTTCTTAAATTCAGGAGAAATAATATGAGTGATAAAATAGGTGGTTGGGCGGGTAAAGTCCTCAGAGTTAATTTAACAACTAATCATATATGGTATGAGCCAATCAATAAATATTATGACTATATCGGTGGTATGGGGATTGGTTATAAAATATTGTGGGATGATCATAAGGATAATATTACAGCAATCGACCCAGATAATATTATTGTCTTTTCTGCCGGACCATTAACGGGTTCAGGCGTTATTTGTACTGGACGAACAACCATTACTTCCCGTAGTCCCGTAATTGAAAAACATCTGATTGCCGATGGTCACTTTGGTGGGCATTTTTCACCCGCAATGAAATTTGCGGGCTTCGATGCGATTGCGATAGAAGGCAAAGCGAGCAGTCCTGTGTGGCTTAAAATTGTGGATGATAAGGTCACGATTGAACCTGCCGATGCCCTATGGGGTAAAGGTATATTTGATACCCACGCTATGATCGCACAAATGATGGGACCCAATGCACAAGTGGCGGCCATTGGCCAAGCGGGTGAAAACCAAGTGCCTCTTTCTGTCATTATGACTCAGGGCGGGCACTCAGCAGGTGGTCATGGCTCGGTAATGGGGTCAAAAAATTGTAAAGGGATCGGCATTATCGGCACTGGCGCCGTTAAAATCGCCGCCAATAATGAAAAGATGCGTGCCTTAGATGACCATATTTTAGGTATTATCGGTGCCAACAATAATGGTGTCGTTCCTTCAACGCCGCAATCTTGGGCTGAGTACTCAGCCCCCATCAGCCGCTGGAAATCTCGGCCCGGTTTGAAGTGGGGCGCTGCCGATCAAGAAATCGATTTAGGCGAAGTGCCATGGAATGAACGCAATCGTATTGGGTTTCGAACTTCGATGGCAGAAAGCTACATTGGTGTGGAATATGCCAATAAGTGGATGAAGCGTACGGGAGGCTGTCATTCATGCCCAATACGTTGCTTCTGCGAGCTAAAAGTCCCTGAATTGAAAAGCAAATACGGTCGTAAAACCGAACATATATCTAACGTCTGTATGGGATTCCTCGTACCACAGTATTTAATGGGCACCAAAAATGGTACAGAAGCACATGCGATGGCGGGCGCTTTAGGGGCTCATATTCTCGATGACTATGGTATTTGGTGTAACTATGGCTCCATTTCTCATCTATTTAAATTCCTAAAAACAAAGGATATGTTTAAGCATTTATTACCTGAAGATGAATTTAACAGCATTCCTTGGGCGCTCTGGGATAACCAAGATCCCGCTTTCTTACTTGATTTTTATCGCCGAGTGGCGTTTAAAGAAGGTGAAATTTCCCATATGGCCGACGGCTTATATGATTTGATCAAGCGTTGGGGGTTAGATGGAACCAATCCCAAGTTAGGTAATTGGGATATTCACAAAGAAAGTGCAACTAAGGTATTCAACAAGAAAACCAATGCTGCCGTGCACCATGCCAGTGAAACCGCGGGTCAGGTGGGTACGTTAATCAACGTCGTCTTTAACCGTGATGCTCAGTGTCATTCCCACATCAACATAGTTAACAGTGGGTTGCCACATGATATGACAGTGGCGATTGCCGAGAAAAAATGGGGTGAAGGTGCATTCGATAAGGTGAATTGGTATACCCCAATCAATGCGGCTAAGATCCGTTTTGCAAAATGGTCGCTGGTGAAAAACGTATTACATGACTCTCTGACACTGTGTAATTGGATGTTCCCACTGCTGGCATCACCGGATAAAAATCGCAACTATGAAGGCGATAGCACCATTGAATCGCAGATGTTCAGTTTAGTGACTGGGATTGAAACCACAGAAACTGAATTGGACTTTAAGGCGGAAAGAGTGCTGCATTTACACCGTGCCTTAACCGTATTGCAAATGAATGAAAGCAATATGCGCGAAGAGCATGATGTGCTCAGTGACTGGGTTTATGATTTGAATCCAGATAAAAACTTCGGTCAAGAGGGCACCATCAAGATGGACCGCGCTGACATGCAAACGGCGCTGGACATGTTCTATGAAGCCTTTGGTTGGGATATTCAAACCGGTGCGCCAACTCGGGCCACGCTCGACAAGTTTAGCCTAGGTTTTGTTGCCGATAGATTGGCGGCTAGAGGCCTGTTACCCAGTTGAACACTATAGTTGGACACTATGATTGAACTTGTCGGTTATATCAGGGTATTTAGCCAACACGGACGCTTAGTCACGGCGGAGCAAATCGCCGCCGTGGCAGGGCTCGAGTGGGATAGTGAGCAAACGGTTAACAGTTATATTCGCCTAATCCTCAATGAAGCTTACAAGGATGTGCAGATGCGTTTGTCGGATAAGCGGTATTTCTTCTATTCCGACAGAAGCATAGTTGAACGTTACGCTGAGCAATGGTTAGCGTTGGATCGGGGTGAAGCGTTTGAGGCGATTATTGCCCAGATCCGTCGCAATAGTTGCCGCCATACTGAGGTCTATCTGGAGAGTGTACTGACGTTTGCCCCCTATCTTTATGATGAGCCTACATTAGCCAATGTGCGTGAGCAATTACCACAACAGCTTGGGGCCGAGGATATCCATTATGCAGTGGACAATCAGGGGAAAGGTTATTACTACTCGACTCTGGGATTGAGTCACAGCTATGCGGCCGTCCTCGCTAATTATGATCCTTGTGAATGGTCAAACTGAGATTCTGCGACCTTATTGATATTGATTAAGCGCCTTCGGGCGCTTTTTTATCGCAAATATCTCATATAGCTAGCGTGAAATTAGCTTGCCAGCGTTTGAGTGTACTTTTTGATGATTTCGTCAATTTTACCATTGGCCTTCAGTGTCGCTATGGCTTGATTGATGGCAGGAAGCAAATCTGCATGTTCTTTTCGCAACCTAAACACTAAGTCACCATCAGAATGCACTGCCGCCAGTGCGACAGGGATCCGCAACTGAGTCGACCAATACAAGGCTGGGTAATTACCAGCAATAACGGCATTGACTCTGTGTTTATCTAAGGCTTTGATCAGCTCCTGCTCTGAGGTAAAGTCTGCGCGGATAAAATCTTTATCGTCGTGATATAAATAACCGCGCACTGTACCTATTTCTTGGCCTTTTATCTGGCTGATATATTTATATTTACTGACATTCTCTGGCAATGTGACCACATATTCAGTGATTTGCATTATGGGGGCCGATTTGACAAATAGCGGCCCTAAATCCTGCTTTTCAAACCAACTGGGGCTTACGATATCAAAGTCGAGTTGACCGGTTTCTAGCGCATTATTGGTACGCTTTGGCGGCAGGGCGAGGATTTCACCTTTGATTTCAGCCATAGATAAAATCATCGGAATAAGCTCAGTGATCATCCCCGGCGCCTCGGCTTGATCACCGATAAAATACGGATACCAAGAATAGGAGCCAGTGATATTGTATTTGAGCTGTTCCGCAAAGGCATGCTGTTGAGTCAAGCAAAGGGTGAACAAGGCAAATCGAACTAAGTGTTTATACTGCAAACATCGCTTAACCATATTGCTTTTATCCTTGTTATCTCTGCTTTAGCCAAGGCCTATCCGATGGCCATTCTACCTAAACTATGTGAATGAATTGTTTATTGGATCACAATCAGTCACATCCGCCATATTCAAGCTATTTTCTGCTTTTCGCTATTACACCTTAAGCCAATAGCTGACACAAAGCTGGCTGCTGATTATTAGGGAAAATTTGATAGGTTTTATGGTGTTTAATCAAACTGGTTTTCTTGTTGCCTTGGCTGAGCAATAACCCATGGGACAGGGCGATGCGCGTTAGTGTCTGTTCATCGGCGCGGACATATAAGTTGATTGGCTTGATCAGCTGATTGTCTTTAATATGTTGATTAAATTCTTTGGCATCAATCACTAAGCTAGATTGACCATCACCATCGAGTTTCAGCTTGGCACTGATTTCAGTGTCAGTAAAGACTAACCAATCGGCTTGTTTTAAGGTTTCTATCATGGCATTTAATGCCGTGCCTAAAGCGGGCTCCGATGTCTCAACAGATTGATATTGATACACTATCCTTTCTAGTAAACGCTTGAGTTCGGCGCCCGCACCTTGGCTGCGAGCCAAACGTATCCAAGCCGTGAGATCGTCGGCTACCAGTTTAGAAAAGCGTTTTTCCTTTAAGGACTCGACCATCCAATTACACAAAAAATGACTTTCCTGCGCGGAGGTGCGCTGGGCTTTCTTGGTCTGTGCTGAAGCGGTTAAATCGGCAAGACCCGCAAGAGCGAGTTCGAGCACAGCTTGGTTATAGGTTTGAGAATTCATTATGACTCCGCCGCGGGCTGAAGTGATGTTATCTATTTGAACTTGGACGATATTGATTGCGGCGGAGCTAGTTTAGCAAAGCGGCCGCTAAATCGATAACGATTCTTAACGGCTGCTTTGATGAGGGATGGATTATTCTGGTGCACCGACGAGGCTGGCAGCCGTCAGAATCAATTTAGGTGCGGGTCTCACCTTATAGTTGGGATTCACATATTGGAAGTGGATTAATCCTTGAGTATCAGCAATATAAATTGCCGGCACTGGCAGAACTAAGCGTTTATCGCCTTCGGGCGTTGTCCACAGTGGGTTATCCAGTTTTAAGCGACTCAGATAAGTATCAGTGACTTGTTTGCTAGTGTAAAAGGCAAGACCAAAGGCTTGCGATGCCTGCATTTTTTCATCGGAAAGTAGCTGATATTTGAGTTCGTTTTTAGCGGCCGATGCCTTTAGCTGTGCGGGTGTATCAGTGGAAATCCCCACCAGTTGAAAGCCCATGTCGATAAGTTTAGGTTCGATGGCTTTTAGTTGCCCCATTTGGTTGTTGCAAAAGGGGCACCAGCCGCCACGGTAAAAAAAGAAAATGGTTGGTTTTTGTGCGGTTAATTTTGCTAAATCAACGCTTTGGCCATTCATATCTTGTAAGGTAATTGCGGGAATTTGTTCGCCATTGAGCAGTGGGCTAACCGAATATTCATCCTTAGCGATAGGTTGAGCTAGCGTGGTAAAACTGCCAAGCAGTAGGCTGGTGGTCAATAAAAAGCGCTGTAGTAGGGACGGCATAAGTAATCTCTCTTAGTTATGGGTTATTCTATCAATTCAAACGATTGGCTCTGGTTTGTACGCTTGTTGGGTCGTGAATGGGGATGACAGCTATAAGAACGGCGAATGCTGCAATTTATTGCAGTGTGTATCCAGATATCGTGGTGTTTTTAAAGCAATGATTGCTCAATCACCCAAAAGCTCGTTTTAGTCTCATATGAGTCAATGGTGTGAGCCGATAACATGGGCTAATTGAGTAAGCTAATCGAGTCTGCTAATTAACTGAGATAAGGTGGGGCGCTGAACGCGAAAGTGATAGTATTGCCACAGCCTTGAAAGGCTGAAGTGATGTTTGGTAATTTTTTCAATAGGAAAGTGGTAAATGGATAAGGGATTATTTAAGGCGTTAAAGAAAGTCTATTATAAAAAGTCGTACCGCAAAGACGAGCATGGTTATCAACAAAGAATCGATAATGGCGATGTGTTTGATGTCGATACGGGAACTTATATCTACTCCTATCAAGGCCTATCTGATGCTGAAATCGCATTGATTGAACAGAGTGGCTATCCGGTCAACGACCGAGTTAAGCTGAGTCATGATGATGTGGTGCTCGGCTATAAAGCGATACTAAAGCAGCCGAATCTTGCGCTGGAGAATTTACTGGCGGCCTATTTATGTGGTTTTTCAAGCTTCCCTCGCGGTCGTCAACCCATTCTCAGTTATTTGTTTGCTAAGGCGCTACCAGAACATTCGATGGCAACCGATAGTGACATTTGTCCTGTGTGTTCCATCAAGCGCGTTAATTGGATTGAGCAGGGACAAGAAATCTTTTCCTGTTACGCTGGCAGTGTGTGGAACGAGCGCTGGGCGCACAATCTCATAGAATTACAAGAGTTTTGTACGCTATCGCCTTGTAAACCCAGTATAGAGGATGTGGCCATCTTCAGTGCATTAATTGAAGCTATCCGTCAGGCTCCTTTAGATGAAACACCCGGAAAACTCGAGCAAAGGGTGAAGAAAGCCAAGATTATTCCTCAATTTAAAAAGTACAGTTTCCGTGGCCAACTGACGGTGTTAGCTGAGCTTGGCATCATGCCAAATTCCTATGTTACGCCGCTTTATGAAGCATTTACGCCATTTGAAGCGATCTGCAATATCAAATACCCGGGCAGTATCCGCTCTGACATCATCTTACCGCTAGCGGGTTGGCGCGGCGAAAATCCCATTGATGAGCAAAGGCTTAAACAGTTATTTGGTGGTTTTTTCGAATAAGTGATCGGCCTCAGTTATGTAGGCTAAGTATTGACTTCGTCACAGAGTTCGGACTGAGATAAGCCATCTTTGAGAGCGAGTCACTCTTATAGCCTATGGTTTATAGCTCATTAATTCGGCTCAATAAAAAAGCGTCCCTTGGGACGCTTTTTGCTTTAATAACGAGACTGATAGGCGAGGTGCATTGCCTATGTTAGTTGTTTATTTCAGCTTTTTCGCTTTGCTCGGTGCTTGACCAACTTTCATTTTTACGCGGCGGCCCTGCATGTTTTTCTCAGCAGCAACTTGAGCGCCGACGTTGTCGGTTCTTTGTTGCTTTTTGGCAAAGCTACGGCGGGTTTGCAATTGCTTTAATAGCAATTCGCGGCTGCCAACTTCATAACCTGGCACAGTGACGCGGCGAATCTGTTGGCCAATCAATTTTTCGATATCGGCTAAGGTGCGCTCTTCTTCGCGGCTCACAAATGAAATGGCTACGCCAGTTTTACCCGCACGGCCTGTACGACCGATACGGTGTACATAATCTTCGGCGAGGAAAGGTAAGTCATAGTTGACTACGTATTCAAGGCTTGGAATATCCAGACCACGGGCGGCAACTTCGGTGGCAACCAGCACCCGTACATCACCCGCCACAAACTCACGCAGGGCGCGGCGACGACTGCCTTGGCCTTTTTCACCGTGGACCACTTCAGATGGGATACCATCTAAGTTTAATTCTTTGACTAGCGTATCGGCGGCTTCACGGGTCGCAGTAAATACCAACACTTGTTGCCAGTTTTTCTTGCCGATAAGCTCAGAAAGCAGTTCGCGTTTACGGCGTTGTTCAACCGGATAAACTACTTGGCTAACGGTGTCGGCTGTAGTGTTTTGTTTATCAACGCTGATTACTTGCGGTTTAACCATCATGTCGTTGGCGAGTTTTTTCACCGCACTTGAGAAAGTGGCCGAGAATAACAAGTTTTGACGTTTCTTATTTACCGCTTGAAGGATTTTTTGGATATCGGCGCTAAAGCCCATGTCGAGCATGCGATCGGCTTCGTCTAGCACTAAAAAGTCGACGTTCGACAGGCTTAAGTTACAGGCGGTAAGGTGCTCAAGTAAGCGACCTGGTGTGGCAACAATCACATCGGCGCCGCGTTTCAGCTTTTGCGCTTGAGTCTCAATCTTTACGCCGCCGTAAATGGTTAAGACACTGAAGTTTAAGTATTTGCAGTAAGCCGTGACGTTGTCAGCCACTTGAGCTGCAAGCTCACGGGTTGGCGTAAGGATTAATACGCGGGCATTCGACTTTAGCGTTTCGCTTGGCTTTTCAACCATCTTTTGCAGGATTGGCAGCGCGAAAGCGGCGGTTTTACCCGTACCGGTTTGGGCACTGGCTAAGACATCTTGGCCGCGGCGGATAGCAGGTATCGCTTGCTGCTGAATAGGCGTCATTTGTTGATAACCGCAATCTGAGATAGCGCGCAAAATCTCGGGGGAAAAACTAAAAGATTCAAATCTCATTTTGGATTCCTATCGTTCACTTATTCAAACATTCAAGCGCCACTAGCCTCTTTATCACTCGTCTAAAGGAGAGAGGTGTACCGGCTGGCTCATTCTTCCACACAGATTTTATAAGAAAAATGGCGGGCGCGGAGTATAGCAAAAATTTCGGTTAAAACCTGTACTTTTTAGTGTTTTGGCATTTTATCTGCATCATTTCATCAGGAGGGGATAAAGGGCTTGGCACTGGTTCAGGTGGGTAAGGTCTTATTGATCTATAAAAGGGTTGAGTAAAATATGGACTCAACAATACGGATTAAAGCTCGCTATATTAGAGAATACCGCAACCTAGGCTGCGGTATTTTGGATCTTTTACTTATTGTTCAGCCGAAGGTGCGCCTCAGGCCAAGGGCTTTTTCGGCATTGTGTTTAAGAAGATGGGCTGCATCACCAATCAGATGGGTTGCGGCTAAGTTCTCGGCGCTGGCATGGGTGATGGAGTGAATATTACTGGCGATCTCATTGACCACTTGACGCTGTTGATCGGCTGCCACTGCATTTTGTTGGGCAAAGGTGTGGATATCACTCACTTCTTGGTAAATGGTGTTTACATTGTCGGCGGACAGTTGAATATCGCTGGCACAACGCTCCGCGTGTTGGCGGCTTTGTTCCATTTCTTTGGCCCATGCGTTGAGCATAGTGAACATCTTATCGACACTCTTAGAAATACTGTTGGTTGATAGCTGGGTTCTGCTCGATAGGGCGCGAACCTCATCGGCGACCACGGCAAACCCACGGCCTTGTTCACCCGCACGGGCAGCTTCAATCGCGGCATTGAGGGCGAGGAGATTAGTTTGCTCGGCAATAGAGTCAATTTCGCCCATCGCATTAGCGACTTGCTCGGCTTCTTTATTTAATTGATGGGCATTGTTGGTTGCATCGGCAACAGACTTTGCCAGTTGCTCCATTTTTTGAGTGTTGGCTTTCATGTTAGCACTGCTTTTAAGGCAGAGATCATAGGCGGTATTGATGCTGGTCGAGGTGAGATGGGTATTCTGCGCGACTTCTGTGATGGTTGAACTCATTTCTTCCATCGCGCCAGAGAGCTGTTCTAGCTGACTTTTCTCTTGATCTAGGCTGACATAGGTTTGCTCGGTCGCGACCACTAATTGATCGGCAATTGCATGTAATTGATTGGCTTGATCTTGGGTGCGCCCAAGTACGCCATTCATTTTGGCCTGTAGCATGATGAGCTGGAAATCGAGGATAGAAGAGGTATCGGCACCCGAGTAAATGTAACGACTAATAGAGTCATATTTGGTTTGCATTTCAATCAATTTAGCGGGAATACGAAAGGCCTCATCGTAGAAAATGGCGAGGTTTAAACTCATCAGAATCGCCCCTGCGATAATCACGCCCCAGCCCCAAAAGTAGCCTGCGATCAGTAAACCTGTGGAGGCTACAACCGCAGATACGATACGTTTTTGCATTAAACTTAAGGGTTTAGGAATGGATTTGTCCAATTTGAGTCTTTGGTAAATCTCATTAGCTTTCGTGACGTAGGCGACTTGAGGCTGAATGCGCACCGATTGGTAACCGATAATAGTGCCGTTTTCAAACAAGGGCGAAACAAAGGCATCAACCCAATAGAAGCCACCATTCTTACAGCGGTTCTTGACTATGCCGCGCCAAGATTGGCCTGACTTAAGTTTTTCCCACATTTCTTTAAAGGCGGCGCTCGGCATATCCGGATGGCGCACCATATTGTGGGCACTGCCAATTAATTCTTGATCGCTATAGCCTGAGACTTCGGCAAAACGGGCATTAACGTAAGTGATGATACCGCGAGTATCAGTGGTGGAAATGAGTTCATCTTGTGGTGTTAAGCGGATTTCTTGATCTGATCTCTGTGTATTAACTATTTTATTCGCTGAGGCGTTACTCTGGCTCATTTAGTGTGTCCATTCAGGGCCGATGTGGTTCATTAGGGTTCAGGGCGCGGTGTTAGGCGCGAATTTTCTTGTGCTGACTCTCATCTGAGTAAGCTTGTTATGTGATAAGAGTATCATTTTTGTGTGGGTATAGGAGAGCGGTTTCTCATGGCTGACAGGTGAAAATCAATCGTTCGTCGTATTTATAAGCTATTGCAATATATAAAGTTTTTAAGTAGTGAGAATATGATGTTAAACGAGCGTTTATCCTGTTAAATCGTTAATTCTAGTATTTTGTATAGGGTTATTCTTTTATGTCTTGAGTGGGTATTTGTCATTCATCTTAAATATAAATTATGTTCGATGATATTGGGCTAATGTCGTTGATTCGGCTTGATATCGCAGTATTCATGGAGCGCTTTATTGGCCTTAGTCTATTCTTTAATGGGCAACAAAAGATGGCTTATTTTTCCTTGCTTCAGCGGTGTATCTTGATTTTGCTCTTCTAGTTCATTAGCTCACAGCGGGAATGCTATATAAGAGGAACTTCCCATGGCGATATCACTTAGGCGTGGTGTAACTAAATTAGCCACAGCGTCCTTGGGAACAGCGGCGGCACTGCCACATTGGCGACGTTTGATCTTTGAACGTTTATTTGGCTTTCTAGCGATTCTCTGCGTGCCTGTATATATCACAAGTGTGTATTTATGCGTCATCGCCGATCTCTGGTTTATGGTGGTATTTGATACGCTGGCTTATCTGTTTTTACTGCTTTTACTGTATTTTCCTAAGCTTACTGATAGTACGCGTTTTGGCTGTGGCTGCTTGCTGGGTTTTGCTATCGGCATCGGTTTTTTAATTGCGATTGGCCCTTCGGGAGCTGGTTTTTTCTGGTTATTTATTTTCCCGCCGTTAGTCGGTATTTTTTTAGGAAATCGAGCCAGCTTATATGCCCAGTGTTTGAATGGGCTAAGTTTGATATTGATTGGTTTTGCCTATCATTTTAATTGGCTCAATTGGCCCGAAACCCAAGGTTATAGTGTCGGTATTTGGGCCGTTGTCGTGGTCAATTTTATCGTGACCAATGCTATGTTGACGTTAACCATCACTTATTTATTAGGTAAGTTGGCTGACGCACTCGATTCAACCTTAGCATCACGCCAAGCTACCGTATTAGGCTTAGCTAAACTCGCCGAATACAGAGATAACGAAACGGGCGCGCATTTGCTACGTATGCGGCAGTATTCGAAAATGCTCGCGTCGCAGCGACTACTGGCCGCCAATCCTCCTGCAGAATTGAACGAAGATTATATTCAAGACATTAGTTTGTCGGCCATTTTGCACGATATAGGTAAAGTCGGTATTGCCGATGCGATTTTGCTTAAACCGGGTAAATTAACGCCGCAGGAGTTTGAGCAAATTAAAGCCCATCCTGTGATCGGGGGACAAGTGCTACGCAGTTTGTTGGAATATGCGCCCCAATGTGCTTTTATTCAGATGGGCCGCGATATTGCCTCGGGTCACCATGAAAAGTGGGATGGTAGTGGTTATCCCCTTGGTTTGAAAGGTGAAGATATTCCGCTTTCGGCGAGGATAGTGGCCCTAGTTGATGTTTATGACGCGCTGACTTCTCCCCGATGTTATAAGCGGCCCTTTAGCCATCAAGAGGCTATCGACTTAATTATTGAAGGCAAAGGTCAGCATTTCGACCCTGAATTAGTCGATTGTTTTATTGAAATTCATCAGGACTTTGAAGTGTTGTCTAAAGCATCGCTGGATGATGCTTATCAGCCGATGGCACAACCTACTATGGTTTAGCGATTCATGTTTTTAAGTCGTGTTTTGAAATCATGGTTTTGAAATAAGACGTGGGTTTTAAAACACACAGATAGCGCTAAAAAAACGCCCAATGCTAATTGCCTTGGGCGTTCTATTTTATAGCGCGTAAGTGACTAATATAACGACTTAAATTGCTACTTATCAGCGGAGTGCTAAATTGCTTTAGTCACTTGAGTTAACCAAGCCAATTCATCACCCGACATTAACGGAGAAAGTGTATTGAAGACTTGCTGATGATAAGCATTAAACCAGTCTATTTCCCCTTGCGTTAACAGGCTCTTATCAATAAGGCGCGCATCCATAGGGATCATAGTCAACGCATCGAATTCATACATTTCACGCTCAGCCCCTTTAAGTGCTTCACAGTGCTGAACGACGACGAGGTTTTCTAGGCGAATACCGAAATCGTCGGTGCGGTAGTAACCCGGCTCGTTGGAAAGCACCATGCCGGGCATCAATGCGATACCGTTGACATTTTTACCTATGCGCTGCGGACCTTCGTGCACACTTAAAAAGTGACCCACACCATGGCCTGTACCGTGATCGTAATCAAAACCATGTTGCCATAAATATTGGCGGGCGAAAGTGTCGAGCTGCTGGCCTGAGGTGCCTTTTGGGAAGCGTGCTTGGTCGAGGGCAATATGACCTTTTAGCACCAGCGTAACCATTTTTTTATGCTCATCGGTCACTTTGCCAATCGCAATGGTACGGGTCACATCTGTCGTGCCGTCAATATACTGAGCGCCAGAATCCACTAAGTAGATGCTGTCCATTGTCATCATGGCTGGTGTGCCATTGTTGTGATTGTAATGGCACATAGCGGCATTAGGACCGGCAGCTGAAATCGTGTCGAAACTTGGCTCGCGGTAACGCTCATCTTCTAGGCGAAAGCTTTCCAATTTATCCGCAAGGGTGCCTTCATCGTGCATACGATTGGCTGCCACTTCGGCATCGAGCCATGCAAGGAATCGACTCACGGCGACGCCATCGCGGATATGACAGGCACGCATGCCGGCCAGTTCTGCGGCGTTTTTCTGCGCTTTAGGTAAAGCGACAGGATCGATTCCAGCTATCAATTTTGCTCCTGCCTCACGGGCAATGTTTTGTGCCCAAGCGTTTGCAGAATTCGGATCGGCCAGTAGTTTTACGTCCTGCATGCTGGCGAGTGTATCGGCAAGAGATGCCTCGCCCTTAAAGCTTACGCCAGCACCAACATGCTCCTCAATGCCCTCTGGGAGTTTGCTTAAATCGGTGAAAAGCTGCATATCGCCATTGGCGTGGAGCAGGGCACTGCCGAGTACAACGGGCAGGCGCGGTACATCATTGCCGCGAATGTTGAGTAGCCAGCAGAAAGAATCTAAGGCGGCGATTAAGGCGACATCACCACCGGCTTTTTTTACTAATGCACCAATTTCAATGCGTTTTTGCAGGCTGGTTTTACCAGCACTCTCGTTGTTAAACAAAGTGATAGGAGCGTTCGACGGTGCTGGCCGATTCTGCCAATGCAAATCGATGGGGTTTTGTTCAACTGCAACTAATTCGATTTGGGATTTATTTAAGGTTGCTTTGGCATTTTCATACCAAGCTAAGGTGTGTAAGCGCGCATCGAAGCCAACACGAGACCCCGCTGGTAACGTGTCACATAACCACTCAATTTGTGGTGTATCAGTTAGGCTTTCATAACTGAAAAGTGTGGCATCGACTTGCAAACGAACTTGAACCGTATAGCGGCCATCGGTAAATATTGCGGCTTTATCTTTCAATACGATAGCCATACCCGCCGAACCGGTAAAGTTGGTTGCCCAGTACAAACGTTCGTTATGTGCCGGCACATATTCGCCCAGATATTCGTCGGCACGGGGAATAATAAAAGCATCGAGATTAGCAGATGTTAATTCGTTACGAATAGCACCGAGACGGTTAGCGATTGATTGTGACATAAGGGCTCCAATTAAGACTGGCATGCTATGCGAGTCGGTAGGCGAAGATCGCCTAAGGATGAATGGTTTATACCCAAACAACCTGAAGATGCAGGATTCAGCGGTAATTTAACGCACTTTAGGCAAGGCGGTTATTTGCAGACCTAGTGGGCTAAGTTAAAAATAACCAACGCAGTATAAAGTGCGTTAAAAACCGCCGGGACGGAGCGTCTAGGGCACTTCACTTCCGTGTTGCATCAATTCAAAAGGTAGCCGACATTCTGTCATTGATACGCCTTGAATTGAAGCACCCTAGGCGCTCTGAAACTCGTATCTTCAGGTAGCTTGGGTATATGTTGATTTGAGTTTTAACCGGCTCGGATTATCGCAAGTCTAGCGCGCTAGATGCAAGGGTAGCGAATAAAGGATTTTGTATACAATCGTGAATTTGTGCAGGTAAGACGCTTGAGGTTATGGGGTTTGTTGTTAATTTATTTATGTGATTTTGAGCATGAAAAGTGAATTAAATAAAAGGTTGGTCATGTTTTAATTAGGACTTGTTCCTTACAAATTAGCAACTTAAGTTTTATTCAATCGCTAACATTTGGACCCTATGCTAACATTTGCCATCTCCACTCGGGGTCAGAGTGGGGCACATGTATCAGTGGAGTAAGCGATGCAAATACTAACAATAGATGTGGGCGGTACTAAAGCCCTGTTCGAACTTCAGCTCGCGGGACATACAGAACAATATAAAATCCCCACAGGTGAAGGTTTTAAAATTGAAGAGTTAAATAATCAAATCGCGGCGTTTGAACGTGATTATGATTTACAGCATTACCAACTAGCGATTGCCGTACCTGGACTGGTACAAAATAATCGTTTGGTTTCTTGTAAATCTTTACCTGGACTCAATGGATTGAGCTTCGATACAGTCAAAACCCAAGGTGAGCTTAAGTTTATCTGCAACGATATCGATGCGGGTATGCAAGCGACTTGTGATGCTAAATATGCCTGTGAGTTATTGGTCATGTGCGGCACTGGGATCGGTATGTCTATTGCCTTTAATGGACAAGTCTTTACGGGAGCGACGGGCGTGGCGGGGGAGTTGGGGCCTTGTCGCGTGATGACAGAATCTGGCGAGTTTAGTTTAGAGCAACTGGCCAGTGGCGATTCAGTGCGCAGCCGCAAAATCTCCACTCAGGATGATTTATATCGCGCTGGCAGTTATCTCGGCATGGGATTAGCGTGGGCGGTTAATTTATTTAATCCCAATCGAATTTGGCTCGCTGGCGGTATGATGAATAGCGCTCCTTACTACAAAGGCTGTCTCGAAAGCTTAAAGCAAATGGCATTAAGCGCGCCCTTAGCTGAGATGAAAATCAATCGTGTCGATGATATGGAGACCTTGGTTTGCCGCGGTTTATCTGTGATGCTCGCAAGGGACTATCCTCGTGCATAAGGATCATAAATAACCCCGTGCATAAGGATCATAAATGCCCCGCGCATAAGGATCATCATGTTGCTCGACAATGGTTTGCGCCATGAATGTTTAGTGATTGAGTTTTAGCTGCATAAGCGACGTAAATTGTGAAATATAAAGCAGGACTTATGATGCCTTTGGCATATCGAGTCCTGTTTTTTTATTCTTAAAGTATTCAGATGATCCTCATTACCCAAAGTAAATATTAGCGATAGTTTAATTTGCATAATTCCTTTCTTATCAGATGACTAGTTCTATTTACGATTTTAGCCAATAACACAGTTGATAATATTTTGTTGCAATTTTATTGCGCTTACGCTTATGCTGATATTTGCAATGACAACGTTGTCATTGTGTGTAAAAGGCAAACCAGTTGAAAAACTGGGACGCAAAGCCTCCGGTCTAAGGGTTCGTCTGTACCTATGATAGCGGGGATACCACAGGTTTTTCTTCGTGCAGTTGTCAGTCGTTTTGCATGGTTTTAAGAGAGTGCTGTTTCCTGTCTACGCTTTGTTTGCCTTATTGATTCATATAAAAATTCAATAGGGATATCTCATGTTCAAGACTCAAATTTCAACATCAGCCTTGCTAGTGGCATCAGCGCTGGCATCTACCATCAGTGCCAGCGTTTTTGCAGCGGCGCCCGGTAAACCGACTTTAGGTTGGGGCGAAACTAAGTTCGCTATTATTGAAGTGAATCAAGCGGCTACCGCTTACAATCAATTAGTTACGGTGAAAGATGCCGCCGATGTCTCCGTCAGTTGGAACCTTTGGAGTGGCGATGTGGGCAATAAAGCCCAAGTGTTACTCAACGGCAATGTAGTTTGGGAAGGCCCATCTGGCGCGTCGGGAACTGCTAACTTTAAGGTGAACAAGGGCGGCCGTTATCAGATGCAAGTACAACTGTGTAACAGCGATGGCTGTACGGCGAGCGATGCTAAACAAATCCTCGTGGCTGATACCGACGGCAGCCATTTAGTGCCACTCAATGCTCCCCTAAAAGAAAACAACCGTCCCTATGCTAATAAATCAGGCAAAGTGGTGGGAGGTTACTTTGTCGAATGGGGCGTATACGGTCGTAAATTCCCGGTCGATAAGATACCTGCGCAAAACTTAACCCATATTTTATATGGCTTTACCCCAATTTGTGGTGGTGATGGCATCAATGATAGCTTGAAAGAAATCGAAGGCAGTTTCGAAGCGTTGCAACGTGCCTGTAGTGGTCGTGGTGATTTTAAAGTTGCGATTCACGATCCTTGGGCGGCGATTCAAATACCGCAGGCGGGAGTGAGTGAGCATTCAGATCCTTACAAAGGTAACTTTGGTCAATTGATGGCACTTAAGCAAGCACATCCAGATTTGAAGATTTTACCTTCGGTCGGTGGTTGGACCCTCTCGGATCCCTTCTTTTTCTTCGGTGATAAAACCAAGCGCGATATCTTTGTCGCTTCGGTGAAAGAGTTTCTACAGACATGGAAATTCTTCGATGGCGTGGATATCGACTGGGAATTTCCAGGGGGGAATGGCGCTAACCCAAATTTAGGTAATGCCAATGACGGTGAAACCTATGTGACTCTGATGCGTGAACTGCGGGCGATGCTTGATGAACTAAGCGCCGAAACGGGTCGTACCTATGAGCTGACCTCTGCTATTAGTGCTGGTGACGATAAAATTCAAAAAGTCGATTATCAGGCTGCTCAGCAGTACATGGATTACATCTTCTTGATGAGTTACGACTTTAATGGTGGTTGGACTAATACTGAACTCGGCCATCAAACCAATCTGTATGAAGCGAGTTGGGATCCCAATACCCGTTACACCACAGCTAATGGCGTTAATGCGCTGTTAGGCCAAGGTGTGACCCCAGGGAAAATTGTGGTCGGTGCCGCTATGTATGGCCGCGGCTGGACAGGTGTGAATGGCTACAGTGGTAATAATCCTTTCACAGGGACGGCAACGGGCAAAGTGAAAGGTACTTGGGAAGCTGGTGTGGTGGATTATCGTCAGATAGTGAATGACTACATGGGAAGCGGTTGGACTTACAGTTACGACGAAACAGCCGAGGCGCCATCTTTGTTCAAGGCATCTACTGGCGATTTAATCACTTTCGATGATGCTCGTTCAGTTAAAGCCAAGGGGCAATATGTGCTTTCTAATCAACTTGGTGGGCTTTTTGCGTGGGAACTTGATGCCGATAATGGTGACATTCTGAATGCCATGCACGAAGGTTTAGGTCATGGTGAAGGCACCACTCCGCCAGTGAATAAAGCGCCCATTGCCAATGCTGGCGCGGATGTGAATGTCACCGGTCCCGCCGATGTGACGCTCAATGGTAGCGGTTCGCGCGATCCTGAAAACGCTGCTTTAAGCTATCTCTGGACTCAAGTCTCTGGGCCAAGTGTTGCCATCGCGAATGCGGATATGGCGAATGCGACTATTCAACTGGGAGCAACCCAAACCGATGTCGCCTATGGTTTTAGCCTTAAAGTCACCGATCCTGAAGGGTTATCTGCCACAGATTCAGTGACAGTAACCAACAAGGCTGATACACCGAACCAAGCACCTGTGGTGAGTGTGGCTGCCACTGCAACAGTGGAAGCGGGTAAAGCTGTCAGTATAGTAGCGAGTGCCTCCGATGCAGACGGTGATGCCTTAACCTACGCTTGGACTGTGCCCGCAGGCGTGTCGGCAACCGGGCAAAATAGTGCCACGTTAGTCGTTACTGGCCCCAATGTTACCGAAGCGACCCTCTATGGTTTGAGCGTGCTGGTTTCCGATGGTGCCTTAGATGCAAGTGCATCGACGAATCTGACTGTGACGCCAAAAGTGGTAGGTGGTGGGTGCGATGCAACCGATCCTAATGCCGGTAACTATCCTGCTTGGCAAACCAGTGTGGTGTATAACACGGGCGATACTGTGAGTCATAGTCAGTTGGTATGGAAAGCAAAGTATTGGACGCAGGGTAATACGCCATCTCGCACCGCAGACCAATGGCAGCTACTCAGCCAAGTTGATCTCGGTTGGGATGCGGGTGTGGTGTATAACGGCGGTCAAACCACCAGCTATAACGGTCGTGTATGGAAGGCGAGCTACTGGACTAAAGGTGATGTACCGGGCGTTGCGGCGGTATGGGTTGATATTGGCGCGGCAACCTGCCAGTAATCATCCAAAATTTTGATATTATTGGTTAAAAAATAAAGCCCTGCGAAGATTCAGGGCTTTTTTCTTTATTAAGCGTTAGGTTTTTTTATGAATACAGCCGAATGCGTTAAGACAGACTCATTGAAGACTGATTTAATCAATCTTAAGCAGTTCCACATCAAATATTAACACAGAACCACCACCAATCTTGCCCGTGCTACGGTTACCGTAGGCGAGTTCACTGGGAATAAAAAACCGCATTTTATCGCCAACAACCATAAGCTGTACGCCCTCGGTCCAACCTTTAATCACCCGATTAAGCGGAAATGCGATGGGTTCGCCGCGATCAACCGAACTGTCAAACACAGTACCGTCAATCAAAGTGCCATGGTAATGCACTGTCACTGTATCGCTGGCTTTAGGATGAACGGTGCCATCGCCCTGAGTTAATACTTGATATTGCAAACCTGAAGCTGTGGTGATCACACCTTCTTTGGTTTTGTTTTGTGTTAAAAACTCATTGCCTAAACGGATATTTTCTTGGGTGGCTTTTTGGCCGTTCATCGAGGTAAAGAAGTAAAAAATCACCCCAGCAATCACCACAACGGCAAGTAACATTTTCATATAAAGAGCACCTTAGTTAATTTTTGCCATATTATCAGTTTTTTAGTATCAGATGCTATCGGCACTCGCGTGTGCGTTGAGCTGGATATCTGGTGCTACCAGTTCAAACCGTTAAAAACTCCCTCAAGACTTTATCCTGCTTTAGAGATCGCTTAATCTGTGGGCTTAAGACTCAATAAAAATTCAATAAAAATTCAATAAAAACAAATAAGAACTAAAATTCAGATAATAAACAAGGAAAGTCTATGTTAAACAAAGCGGCAAAACCTCTGGTCAAACTCGTCGACCGATATCTACCCGATCCTTATATTTTCGTGCTTTTACTTACCTTAGTCGTATTAATTGCTGCTGTGGTTGCCGAACATAAAACCCCGCTGGAAGTCATCAATTATTGGGGTGATGGCTTTTGGACGCTGTTAAGTTTTTCGATGCAGATGCTGTTAGTGCTGGTGGCAGGATTTATGTTGGCAAGCTCGCCGCCGATTAAAAAGCTGCTCGATGCCATTGCTGGATTGGCTAAGTCGGCACCACAAGCCATTATTTTAGTGACTTTGGTGTCACTGGTCGCCAGTTGGATTAACTGGGGTTTTGGGCTAGTGGTGGGCGCGTTATTTGCCAAAGCCTTAGCTCGCAAAGTAAAAGTGGATTATCGGCTGCTGGTCGCCAGCGCCTATTCCGGCTTTGTGGTTTGGCATGGTGGGCTTGCGGGTTCGATCCCATTAACCATAGCGACGGTGGGGCATTTCTCTGAATCGCAAATCGGTATCATCCCCACCAGTGACACCATTTTCGCGAGTTATAATTTATTGTTAGTGGCAATTCTGTTTGTGGTCATGCCCTTAGTAAATCGCTTTATGTTGCCAGAAGAAAAAGACAGTGTTTATGTCGACCTAAGCGCCCTTGATGACAAAGGCGCTGAACTTGATGCTTCGGCGTTAGAGCTTAACTCTGCAAATGTGAGCGAGCGTCAGCCTGAAAGCCGTCCTGCGGATAAGTTAGAAAATAGTCGTTTACTCGGCTGGAGCGTCGGTGGCGCTGGGCTTGTATATTTAGGTTATTACTTTTGGGTGCAGGGCGGCAGCTTAAATCTCAATTTAGTGAATTTCTTATTTCTGTTCCTCGCCATACTGTTACATCAAACACCACGCAGTTTATTAACCAGCTTGAATGAGGCCATTAAGGGCGGCGCAGGGATTGTTATCCAATTTCCCTTTTATGCGGGCATTATGGCAGTGATGGTGCAATCGGGTTTAGCCCAAAGTATTTCGGAAGGTTTTGTGGCCATCGCTAGCGCCGAGAGCCTGCCATTTTGGAGCTTTATCAGTGCAGGAATTGTGAATATTTTTGTACCATCGGGAGGTGGCCAATGGGCCGTGCAGGCGCCGATTATGTTACCCGCCGCACAGGCTTTAGGTGCTGATGTCGCTCGGGTCGCAATGGCCGTTGCTTGGGGAGATGCGTGGACTAACTTGATTCAACCTTTCTGGGCACTGCCTGTGCTGGCGATTGCAGGCTTAAAAGCGCGGGATATTATGGGCTTTTGTTTAATGCAATTGATGATCACTGGCGTGATTATCAGTATCGCGTTGAGCTGGTTCTAAAGGCAAAGTGACAGCCAATTTTGCATTTTAGAGAAAGTGTAGGGCAATTTTAAATTGCCCTTTTTTATTGGTGATGAATGATTAAAACCACTTTTGTGGGTATTGCCGGCGGCAAAGTAAGTTGTGATATAGCCAACCAAAAGCCAGAATGAGCGCAACACCACTGGCGACGGGCATATACAGAAAATCCCAGTGCTGCGCCGTGAGCATAACGACCAGAGGATTCGCTCCCGCTGGTGGATGCACAGTATGGGTTAGCATCATAACCGCTATGCCTAATCCGACCGCAAGCCCTAAGGCTAGCGGGGAGACTCCTAAAGTATTTAGAATTATCAGTCCAACCAAACTCGTGAGTAAGTGGCCGCAGAGAATGTTTCTCGGTTGAGCGAGTGGACTTTCTGGCAAGGCAAACAACAACACCATAGTGGCACCAAAGGGGGCCATCAACCAAATGGTTTGCGGTGTTAGCTGTTCAAGCGTCGCTAAACTACTGATACACAAAGTGGCTCCACACCCTGCGAGCAAGGCCATCTTTAGATTCTGTGGAATGATTCTTTGCATCTTTTCTCCCATTAATGGCTTGTGTTAAGCCCTTATTTTGATCATGAATTGTGGACGTGAATGTTCAGCAAACCATCGCCGCTAACATGCTGTGGTGTTCCGTGTTCACTCTTGATTTCACTATTAACTTAATTTAGTTACCGAGGAAGACAGATCTGTCTACCTCTGTGGATATTCTCACGAGTAGACTGACTTGTCTACTCGTGAGAAGATAGGACTCATATTTGTTAGCTAAAATTTGCTAACGAATGTTTACCAAAGAAGAGGAATGAGTTGATGCAGGGCACTGAGATTCAGACAGGTACGCCATCGGATAAACGGCAGCAATTGGTCATTACCGCATTTAAACTGTTTTATTTTCAAAGTGTGCATGGGGTGGGGATTAATCAGATTTTGCAGGAATCGGCGATCGCCAAAAAAACTCTGTACCACCACTTTGCCAGTAAAGATGAGTTAGTTGAAGCCGTGGTTCGCTATCGTGATGAGGTATTTTATCAATGGCTTAGCGAGCGAGTGAACGCATTGCCAGCGGGACGGGAGGGCATTGGTGGGTTTTTTATCGCGCTCGATGATTGGTTTAATCAAAGAGTGCCGCAACTGTGTGAGTTTCGCGGCTGTTTTTTTATCAATGTCAGCGCCGAATTTACTGAGCCGAGTCATCCTGTGCACCAACTCTGCGCCCTGCATAAACAGCGAGTGGCGAGTTTAATTGAACAGCAAGTATCGGCATTGGGTTTGCCAGAAGCCAAGACCCAATTTCTCATTGCGGCAATAGGTTTACTCAAAGAGGGGGCGACAGTGTCGGCACAATTAAAAGGTGACACTCAGTCAGCACTGTTGGCGTTGTCTGTGGTTGAGCAGTTGATCGATGCCGCGACTCATGCTGCTTAGACTGCCACACTCAGATGGCGATTCTTAGATAAGGCGCCTTATATAAAAGCCTTTGTATAAAAGCTCTTACATAAAAGCCCTTAAATAAGAGCATTAGATAAACATATTTACGGCGCCGGTTTTTATGCCATAACCCAGCACGGCTAAGTTGGCGACAACGGTGAGCCAAAAGACGTTTCTAAATGAGGCTTTAACGGACTTGTGTCTTAACAGGTTTTGGGCAAATAGAGCGCCGGGCCAACCGCCCATGAGGGCGAGCAGATGTAATGTGCTTTCTTTAGTGCGCCATTTGTTACGTTTAGCGGCGGATTTATCGATGGCATAGGCGATAAAGGTGAGCAGGCTTAGTGTGAGGTACATGCCCGCAATCCCGACTGGCAGCATATGTTGCTGCGCTGCGCCGATTAAGCCAGCAAGAAAAATCAGCACTAATAACAGCGGCATAAGGCTTGAGCCTGAAGTGGCTGCATTGGACTTTTGAGTACGGTTACTTTGGGCGCGATTGTTCTGTGTGCGACTGTTCTGAGCGTGACCGCTTTGTGCTCGACTCTTTTTCGAGCGATTGGTTTGAGGTGAAGCGCTGTTGCCCGTTTTGGCAGGTTTTTTGTTTGTCATTATCTGGTATCAATCTCGTGTCAGTGTTTTTAAGCTTGCTTGTGTTCTTGTGATGCCGTGTATTTTTTAAACACGAGGTGGCGCCACAGTTTCTCTAGCGGCCCTTGCTTGAAATAGCGTAAGTACAGGCTGGCTAACAGTAGTTGCACTACTGAATAAACCAGCGCCATGGCCATGTATCCCCATCTATCTAAGCTCAATAGCAATTCGGGAGCTAAGTGTCTAAACACTAACACGCCAATGATGGATTGCAGAATATAGAGACTAAACGCGAGTTTGCCTACATTTTGCAGCGGAGTCAGTATATTAGGATTATTATGGCAAACCTTAACTATAATATGGATGTAAATCAGCGCCATAGGAATAGCACTTAGCATGATTAATACATCTGAAAACGCAACGAGAATAGTATTTTTCGTTAAACCTAAGATGGTATCAAGCAGTGATAGCGTTACGCTTGCTAGCACTAACTTTACCAGTACCGATTTGCTAAAACCCCGCTCAAAAGTCCCCTGTTGATACAAGGCCATGCCGAGCAACATCAAGCCAGCCGTAAACCACATTATGGTAAAAGGGATCACCAGTGCCATATAGCCAACTTGCATCAATTGCAGTAATAGTTGGTCGGCATAGCCAGAGGTCCATGCACTGTATTGCTCTGCAAATAGACTCGATTCTCGAGTGAAAGGTTCATCGCTTCCAGTAAGGCTAACCAGCGTGATGATAACTAAGGCGCTTAAAATAAAAATATTCGCTTTGCGCTTAAGGGCTTCAACACTTAAATCTTTGTAACACAAAGCTAAAAATCCGCTGATGCCATAGGTGAATAAAATATCACCTGACCAAATAAAAATGCCGTGGAGTAGGCCAAATACAATTAACCATTTTAAACGTGTTCGCAGTAGGGAATAAGCTTCTAGGCCTTTGGCGCTAAATCGCTGATATTGAATAAAAAGCCCGACACCAAACAAGATGGAAAACAGACTGATAAAGCGTGCCTCGATGAAAAAGTTACTGAACACTTTGATAATGTGATCCGACAGCGGCTGTGTTTCATGGGGCGCATAGCCAAAAAAAGTAATGCCCATAAAATAGATATTCATAAAAAATATCCCCAACACGGCTAAGCCGCGAATAGCATCGAGGTTGGCATTACGCTGTGCGGGTATCGTCATTACAACAGGCTGCGTGGAGTCTGATCTTGACCAAGGGTCTTTAGGTAAGTTGGCTGGCACGTTAGCTGAGTTCCTTTCGCTAGTAGACATGTTCCACTTTTCACTGGAATTTGGGAGGGCTAGCCTAGCAGGCGCTAGCCTCCAATGAAATACAGTCAACACAAAAAGTAAAATACAGGAAAGGTAGAAAGTGAACTAGCGCCAACGTAAAAAGTGAAATACAAAAATGCAGAAACGGATTGAGAAGACTGTCGAACCATTACTCGCCGATATCTTCGTTCCAGAGTGTTGGATTACTGGCGATAAAGTCCTGCATCAATTGTTTGCACTCGGCATTATCGACCACAGTGACATCCACACCGCGGGATTTTACATAGGCTTCAGGCCCTTGGAAGGTAGCGTTTTCACCGACGATGACTTTTGGTATGCCATAAAGTAATACTGCGCCGCTGCACATATCGCAGGGCGATAGGGTGGAATACAAGGTCGCCCTTTGGTACTCGGCGGCGCTAAATCGGCCGGCATTTTCGAGACAATCCATTTCGGCATGCAGTACTGAACTGCCTTTTTGTACCCGTTTATTGTGGCCGCGCCCGACGATTTTGCCATCGATCACTAATACCGAACCAATGGGGATGCCGCCCTCGGCGAGTCCTTGCTTAGCTTCTTCAATGGCTGCCGCTAAAAATTCATCCATCTTGATATCCTTAAAATATGAACCCTGAGTATTGAACTCAGCATAGCACTCGTTTGGGAGACAATCTAAATGGTTTTGATTTGTTGCTTCAATAAGTCCCTCAGGCTATCGAGAATTGGCAGCGAAGCCATTTCTGGCCGATAAATCAGGCAGATATCGGCGGGGATGGTTTGTTTTAACTTAATAAACTTTACCCTAGGCCAAGGTTGTGAAGCATAACTTTGCGGCACTATGGATACCCTGTTATCGCCAGCGATGATAGCCATCAAGCTATTGGGCTCGACCATTTCCTGTACTAATTGCGGCATAAATTCTGCGGCCTGACAGCTGGCGATAATTAAATCGCTAGAGGCAGAATTGGCACGGCTGAGTAAGGTAAAAGGCTCATCTTTGAGTTCACTCAAGTCGATGCTTTTACGTCTGGCTAAGGGATGCTTACTTGCCAGTGCTAACACCATAGGTTCGCTGGTGATGGTTTCGGCGAGAAGGTGCGGCAAATTTAAGGTGTCGGCGTAGCGCACTAGGCCAAAATCGATTTCTTGATGTGCTAAGGCGACTTTTTGAGTTTCAGGTGATAACTCTTGAAATATCAGCTCATTATCAGGGCATTGCTTACGAAAGCTTTTCAGTATGTCACCAAATCCCATCCAAAACAGCGAGCTCATGATGCCAATCCGAATATGGTTTCTATCGAGTCGCCCAAGCTGAGCCACTTGTTCCAATGAGGTATTCACCAGTTCGAATATTTGCTCGCACTTCTCTCTTAACAATTGGCCATAGGGAGTGAGCTCGACCTGACGAGTGCTGCGGGTGAATAGCTCAACGCCAAGGAGCGATTCTAACTCTTTGATTTGTGCGCTCAGCGGAGATTTCGATAAATGCAGTTGTTCGGCGGCAGCGGTAAAGTTTTTCACTTCAGCCACTCGATGAAAATACCGCAGCATCTTCAAGGTGACGAGTTCTGATGCGTTTATCGTGCTCATTTTAGGCTCACTATTTTCAGCTATTGTCCTTTTTATCAGCACAATAGTGCGGTTAATCGCGATTATTTGCAATCCTAAGCCCGCTTATACTGAGGGTCGCTTACTCTTTCATTCTTTTGCTATGAGGTACCTTGTATGAGCCATGATCCTGTTATTAATGCCCTTGCGACGATTCGAGCCCGTAAACCGAATTTCTCTCCCCGTGCTGCTATGATTTTGGGCTCAGGGCTTGGCGCGTTTGCCGATAATTTAGATAACAAAGTAGTGATCCCCTATGAAGAGTTAGACGGCTTTCCTGTGAGTACCGTCGTCGGCCACTCTGGAGAGCTTGTGCTCGGCAGCTTACATGGCATCGATATAGTGTGCATGAAAGGCCGCGGGCATTTTTACGAGCACCAAAGCATGAAGGTGATGACGACGCCTGTGCGTACTTTCAAACGTTTAGGGTGTGAATTGTTACTCGTGACTAACGCTGCGGGGTCATTACGGCCAGAGCGGATCGGCGTGGGATCATTAGTGATTTTCAGCGATCACATTAATACTATGCCGGGTACGCCCATGACGGGCGCAAATGATGATAACTACGGTCCACGCTTTTTTAGCCTAGCCAATGCTTATGATAAAGACCTGAGATCAGAAGCCTTAAGTGTCGCAAAAGCTGCAGGCATTGAAGTGAATCAAGGGGTCTTTGTGTCTTACTCTGGCCCGTGTTTTGAAACCGCGGCTGAAATCCGCATGATGCAAATCATCGGTGGCGATGTAGTGGGAATGTCCGTGGTGCCAGAGGTGATTTCGGCGGCGCATTGTGGTTTGCCCGTGTTGGCTGTGTGCGCTATTACCAATATGGCAGAAGGATTGGGGGACGTGCAGTTATCCCATGAACAAACCTTAAAGTGTGCCAAGCTTGCTGAAGCAGACTTTATCCGTTTAATTGAGCGTTTTACTGCAAGCCATTTTGCTTAATATTTTGCATAACTGTGCTGCTATATTGCGATAGGGCTGCGATTTTAAGAGCTCATATTTAAAAGCTCACATTTAACAGTTCGTACTTAAACGTGAGCGAGCAAGGCGCCGCGCAATTCAGTTCACCGAATGTTTTTGCGAAATACGGCGGGAGGTTAAAAAGTAAAGGGAGCAAAGCTCCCTTTTTAAATGCTGACATTAAGTGTAAGTCTTGATTCAAAGCGTTTATTTTTGCGGTTTTTCTGAAATCCACAATTTGATATGTCCTTTCACCACAACCACTCCTTGGGTGTCGTAGGCGGTAACGGGGACCAGCATATCGCCAGGAGTCCATTGCTCTGGTGTCACTTCGGCGACACATAAAATATCGCTGCCTGCTTTAGCCGTATAATCCAAACTCATGCCCTTAGGTATCCAACGTAAATGTTTTGGAATAGAGGCTTCGGCCATCACGCCCATGGCCATTTCTAGACCATTACAAATCGCAATCACATGCACAGTTTTTATATGATTATGAACGGCATGGCGTTTTTTAATTAAACAGGCGCAGTGATTAAGGCGTAATTCAGTGATCAGTGGTTTGATGGTGCCGAAATAGGGCGCCATGCGTGAAACCATGATTGAAAACAGTTTTTGGCCGAAGGGATAACGGCGAGTTTTGTGGTAGAGCGCGAGCACTTTATTAGGTTTTTGTTCTGCAGTGCTAGAAGAGTCTGTCTGGCTCATGGTCATCCTTAATAATGGTGCAAAGGGGTGTTGTTATTTTGAGCCTGTTCCAAGTTGAGCTTGGGTTGCTCTGGTCGGATGAGTGTAACATTAGGATAACAACAAATACCAGTCGGCTTAATTAAGTAAACTTCATTTCGCGGTTTTAAGTGTAACACCGTATAATTGCGGCCAATTTGTCGTGTAGCGGCAATGGTATGTTGATTTAACTACAAGGACTCACAGTGAAATATTTGCTGACGTATTTTAAGGGAATGGCCATGGGCGCTGCTGATGTTGTGCCTGGCGTTTCGGGCGGCACCATAGCGTTTATTACCGGTATTCTCGATACTTTGCTCGATAGTGTAAAACGCATTAATCCTTCCCTTTGGGGCGTAATCAAGTCGCAGGGCATAAAAGGGGCATTTGCCCATATTAATGGTGGCTTTTTAGTGAGTCTGCTGGCGGGGATCCTGACCAGTATTTTTACCTTTGCGAAGCTGATTTCTTGGTTGTTGGCGGTACATCCCATCCCGATCTGGTCGTTCTTTTTTGGGCTTATTCTTATCTCTGTCGTGCATATGCTTAAGCAAGTGAGTGGTTTCACTGTAGCACGTTTAGGGTTATTTGCGCTTGGTGTGCTGGCTGCATGGGCGATTACTGTGCTGAATCCGGTCGCGGTAGAAGCCAGTTACATGAATATCTTTTTCGGCGGCGCGATTGCGATTTGCGCTATGGTATTGCCGGGAATTTCAGGCAGTTTCATCTTATTATTGTTAGGCTTATATCCTGTGGTCCTCGCTGCTGCTAAAAATATTCAGCTGGATATTTTGGCCTGTTTTGCTGCTGGTGCCGTGATGGGATTACTGACGTTCAGCCATTTATTGTCGGCGCTGCTGCGTAAATACCATGATGCCACTATCGTGTTTCTAACCGGATTAATGTTAGGTACCTTAGGTAAAATTTGGCCATGGAAAGAAATCTTAACTTGGCGGACCAACTCCCACGGCGAACAAGTACCTTTGCTGGAGCAAAATATTTCCCCGCTTAATTTTGAGCAAGTAACGGGTCAGCCTTCACAACTGATGTTAGCCATTGTGTGTATGTTAGCGGCGATTGCACTGGTTTGGGGGTTAGAGAAAGTGGGCAAAAGAGATTAGCCCTTTGTTACCTCAACATCATATCCAATAAAAGCAGCGAGATACGCTGCTTTTATTTTTTGCTCATATGCTTATCTTACTTGAATCAGGCCAGCTTTCGACTTTATTTCGACTTTAGGGCAATGTCATTTTAGCCCTGTTTTGGTTACAATCACAGTTCACATTTAGCGTACTCAGTCGACAGTCGACGTTATGTTCCAGTTTAAACTCAGTGAGAGTTTGCAGTTACGATAAGGATATACTTGTGGATAAAAAACAGGTCTCGTGGGGCGGTGTAGCGCTGGCGATTTTTGCTTTGGGTCATGTGGTTAACTTACTCATAGATAAACAGGATTCTGATATATCGCCCGAATTAAAACAGCAAATTTCTGACACGATCTTGGCTCACAGATCACCATCCACCGCGAATAATTCATTAACGTCCATCCCGAGCAATCTTGAGGTGGTCGACGATTCTACCAAAATCCCTATGCCTGCCCAGTTAGCCCAAGTGAGTCAAATCTACAGTAATCTCAGTGCATTTGCGGCACTCAAGCAAGACGGTACTGTGGTGGCATGGGGCGATGCTGAATGTGGTGGCGATATCAATAATGCCGCAGAGCCTCTGGTCAATGTAAAAGAGTTATACGCGGCGGAGAATACCTGTGGTTTTGCGGCCTTAACCCGTGATGACAAACTTATCCCTTGGGGGATGGGGATGAAGCAAGTGCTGACAGGCGTTCGTTCTTTTGTGTTGGCAGAAGGGCTTTATGCGGCCATCAAACAAGATGGTAGTGTAGTCAGTTGGTCTAATCTGGATTCAACACCAGCCGAACTGCTCTCGGGTCAATATGCTGCGCCTGCGATGACCAATATTGATTTTGTGTTGATTAATAAAGGTGCCTTTGCTGCCTTAAAGCTGGGGGGAGCAGTAGTGACTTGGGGCGATGCCGCTTATGGTGGCGATAGTCGCCACGTGGCCTCTGAGCTTAACCATGTCGATCTGCTCTATGCCAACAATAATGCTTTTACCGCGAGGACTGCGACAGGGAAATTAGTGTCTTGGGGCGGTGGCAGCGATGATCAAAAAGGCCGCGAACAACTGGCAAAACTCAGCCAATTAGCGCCTGCCGTGAAAGTTGTCAACACGGATCATGGGTTTGCGGCGCTGCTGGCGGATGGCAGCGTATATACCTGGGGTGAGGGCGAATTGACTGAGCATCATGTCGCGTTTCCAGCGCGTTTATCTACTACAAAACGCGCCAATAAAGTGATTGATATTTATGCAAATCGTGGCGCGTTTGCCGCCTTAACCATCAGTCGTCAACTGCACGTATGGGGCAGTAAATTCAATGGTGCCGATACATCAGTCCTACAGGATAAGTTGCAAAAAGTGCACAAGGTTTATCCCTTTGAGGAGGGGTTTGTCGCGCTACGCAGGGATAATACGGCCATTGCTTGGGAAGGTTGGGACTTGGTAGACAAGCAACCACGTTATCAAGAAGTCACTCAGGTGAGTAAAGTGGTGACCTATGAGCGGGAGTTTGCCTTTTTAAAACAGGATGGCACTGTGGTTGATGGCCACTCTGGACCCAAAACTGAAATCACCCAAGCAACGGATATTTTCCCGACAGGCTTAGGGTTTACGGTTAAACGCCAAGATGGTTCGATTGCGGTGTGGATGGGAGGCGAGGCTGCGTTAACATTAGATAAACAAGCCGTTGATTTGAGCCAAATGCGCGACATTCGCAGCAATTTGCTCGATGCCATTGCCTTAATGGCCGATGGCACAGTGCAGGCATGGAATATGATGGGCTTTAGCGGACAAGCTGCGCAATAACAAGCGCAATCACAAGTGCAAAAATAATAAAACCAAAGGGCTAAGGTTATTTACACCTTAGCCCTTTCTATTTAGGCGAGTTTTTTCTTGCTTTAAGCTTGATTGGCTTTGATTTCCCGCAGATAGCGATAAATCGAATGCACCGAAATCCCCAATCGAGTTGCTGCTACTTGGGCACTGTCCTTGAGTTCGAAAATCCCTAACTCGTGGAGTTGATTGACGATTTCGCGACTCTTTTGTGAAGTTGAAATCGCGGGATTCGCGCGAACCTCATGGTTCACACTGTCGATAGTGCTATGGAGCGCTTCATCAATATTGCGGGCAAACACTTCGGGCGAGCTGGTAAGTTCGCTGCTAAGGAGTTGCTCTGGCATCATAGTGCGCAGTACTGATTGCAGTGGTGCATCCATGTCGCTGTTAATACACAGTAACCCTATGGGTTGATTTTTACTGTTACGGATCACCGTCGTAATTGATCTTAGCGTCTTACCATTAGCACATTTAGTCAGGTAAGAGTTGGAAATATCCTGACCGGTTTTGAGCTTGAGCAAGGCAAGGTTGGTTATTGGAGCACCCACTTCACGGCCTGTGACATGGCCATTGGCAATTTTGACCACAGACGGATGTTTTGCATCTAGGCTGTGCAATACCACTTCTGTGTGTTGACCATACATGGCAGCGATGCCATCGACGATATTTTCGATGGATTTCAGAATATCCAGATCACTTTGCGTTAAATCTTGCAGTTTCACAATTTCAACCTTTAGTTATTAACCCGCAAATATTCAGCGGGTTAAAATCATCATGCCGACATAATATCGATAATAGTGACATCTGTGGATGACATGCCATTGAGGATCATTTTGCCAATGTTTTTAATGGTTTTCTCTACATCGGTAGCAATAATACCTTGGCCTGAGACATTGTGACTACTGAGCGCCATCAAAAATGAGCGCACGGCCGCACTGGATGAAGTGCTAACCTTCATGGCGCAGGACGCTTTAGCGCCGTCACACACCATGCCAGAGCTGTCGCTGATCACGTTTTGAATCGCGAAACAGGATTGTTCGAATGAGCCACCAGCTAAATACACCATGGCCATAGAAGCGGCTGCGCTGGTGACGGTATTGCCACAAAATGCCGACAGTGGTGGGTAATGGGACTTGATATAAATCGCCCCTAGATGGCTCATAATCAAGGCGCGGGCGAGTTTCTCTTCCGAAACCTTATAGCATTGTGCCGTCAATACCACAGGGATTGTTGCCGCTATGCCTTGATTACCACTACCAAGATTGCTCATGGCGGGCAAGTTCGCCCCGCCCATGCGAGCATCGGATGCTGCAGCAGTTAACATGACGATTTTATTCAGTAAGTCTTCACCGATAATGCCGGCGGCTATGCCGCTTTTCATGGTGCGGCCGACTTCAAGCCCATAGGGATTCGCCATGCCTTCATCGGATAATTTGCCGTTTAGCTCAGAGGCTTCGAGGATGAATTTGATCTCTTTGAAGGGGACTTCTTGGGCGAAGCGATAAATAGACTCGATAGTGATATCCACGCCTTCACAGATGGAACCAGTGGCTTTGGCTTGCGTGCTATCGACACTGAAGACGGATTCGCCATTGAGGCGCTTTTCGGCAATAAGCGTATGGCCGCCGCAGATTTTCACTAGGGCTTCGCGGTCGCCTTTTTTCGCGATGACACAACAATAGATAAATTCTGCTGTTTCGGTGCGCTCGACCGTCACTTTGCCCGCATCGATAAGGGCCTGTGCTCTGGCGACTTGTTCTGGCGTTATCACGGCCAATACTTCTAAGCCCGCATCAGGATTACCCGCAATGGCGCCTGCTGCAGCGGCAATTGCCAGACCGATTTTGCCAGTGCCAGGTACAAACACGCCCATAGAGTTTTTATAAAGATTGTCAGACACTTGTACTGCTATTGAATCGGGTTCAACACCCAGCAAGGCGCGGGCGACGGCGGCGGCGTAAGCGGCGGCGATGGGCTCTGTGCAGCCTAATGCGGGCTTAACCACTTGTTTAATGATTTGAATATACTGCTGCCATTGGGGTTTCATGAGCTTACAACCTTATGTTAATGCTTAGATTTTAACGTGTGCTATCGCTTCAACTTCTACTTTAACGCCCAGCGGAAGGTCCTTCACTGCAAAACAGCTACGAGCTGGGCAGTCGGTTTTAAAATAGGTTTTATACACTTCGTTAAAGGCGGCAAAGTCATTGATCTCTGCAAGATAACAAGTGGTTTTAAGAATCGTTTCTAAGCTGCCACCACCCGCTTCGAGTACGTATTTGAGATTCTCTAATGATTGAATCGATTGCTCAGTAATCCCACCGTCAACTACGCTGCCTTTCTTTTTACAAACAGGGAGTTGGCCAGAGGTAAAAATGAGGTTGCCATAGGCTGTGCCATGGGAATAAGGGCCAATGGCCGCGGGTGCACGTTCTGCGTGAATAATGGTTTTCATAGTCTCTCCAACTTGCAAATAAAATTGAATGCCTAGGTCGGCGTATGTGCAACATTATTTGTATTTTTATGTTTTATTGCAATTATTTTTTAATGAATTTCATTTGTCACTGCAGTTTGTGCGCTATTTATCTCGTTTTCAGTCAAGTTGTGAGCTTTAACTCTTTGTTCAACAAAAGTTGAGCATTTTGATTGCTGAGTTTGTTTTGTTCAAATATATTTGCACAAAATAATACCAACTAGGTAAAGGTGAAATGATGGATGCAACAATTACTGCTGCACAGTGGAAAGCAGATACCCGCTTCGATAGTACGGATTGGGGCTGGATTATCATGAGTATCGGAATGGCGATTGGCGCGGGGATCGTATTCTTGCCTGTGCAGGTCGGTTTGATGGGGTTATGGGTTTTCTTACTGTCTGGCATTATTGGCTATCCTGCCATGTATATGTTCCAACGGTTGTTTATCAATACCTTAGCAGAATCTCCAGAATGTAAGGATTACCCGAGTGTGATTTCGGGTTACTTAGGTAAAAACTGGGGTATGTTGTTGGGTGGTTTGTATTTCATCATGCTGGTCATTTGGGTGTTCGTTTATTCAACGGCCATTACAAACGACAGTGCTTCATTTTTGCAAAGTTTTGGGGTCACTAAAGCGTTATTGTCAGAAAATCCTTTCTATGGTTTAGCCTTGATCTGCGGTCTTGTTGCTTTAGCCTCCCGCGGTGAGAATCTTTTGTTTAAGATCTCTACTTTTATGGTACTGACTAAGTTGGGCGTTGTCGCCGTGCTAGGGTTATTGATGGTGGATAAATGGGATATCAATAATATCGGCGCTATCCCAGCAACGGGAGATTGGTTAAAAGATGCGGTCGTTATGCTGCCCTTTACGCTAACATCGATTCTGTTTATTCAAAGTTTAAGCCCTATGGTGATTTCATACCGTTCGCGGGAAAAATCCCTTGCGGTAGCGCGCTTTAAAGCGATGCGCGCCATGAACATTGCCTTTGGCGTCTTGTTTGTCGTGGTGTTCTTTTATGCTGTGTCATTCACCCTAGCAATGGGACATGATCAGGCCGTGCGTGCATCGGAAGAAAATATCTCGGCTCTTGCTATGGTTGCCCAAGGTATGCAGGGACAAACACTGAAATTGCTGAGTTTAACCTTGAATATTTTTGCGGTGATGACGGCTTACTTTGGCGTATATCTCGGTTTTAGGGAAGCTTGCCAAGGATTGACTATGAACATGCTGCGCCGTTATATGCCTGAAGATCGTATCAACAAAAAGCTTGTTGGTTACGGCATCATGATTTTTACCATTCTGTTATCTTGGGGCGCGATTGTGTTGAATGCGCCAGTGCTGAGCTTTACGTCGATTTGTAGTCCAATTTTTGGTTTAGTCGGTTGTTTGATACCCGCTTATTTAGTGTACCAAGTACCTGCATTACATAAGTACAAGGGTGTGTCGCTGTATATCATTATTATCACAGGCTTATTGCTGTGCGTATCCCCCTTCTTAGCGTTTAGTTAACACGGATAAAGTGGTACAAAAAGATAAGCTTTAAGGAATTAAAAAACCGGTATTAAGTGTAAACTCAATACCGGTTTTCTATGTTGGGCAATCATCTCGATAATGCTCTATGGTCAAAGTTTGAATTGAGATGTGGCGTTTTTTAGTTCATCGGCAAAATCGACTAATCCCTCAGAAACATTGCGAACCTGCGACAGAATTTGCAATGTCTGTTCAAATGAAGCGTTCATATTGACGACGTTATCGACCACTTGAGAAGCGACCGAGGCTTGCTCCTCCGTTGCCGAGGCGATGTGAGTATTCATACTATTGATACTGACAATCTGCTGTTGAATTGATTTCAGCGCACTCCCTGTATTTTGAGCATTGGTTTCATTTTCCGATGACTTCGACATCGCCACATTCATGGTATTGACCGAGGAAATGGCCGCCGTTTTAAGGTTTTGTAACACATGGCGAATTTCAGTGGTTGCATCGGCTGTTTTAGAGGCGAGAGCGCGAACCTCATCAGCGACTACGGCAAAGCCTCGTCCTTGCTCACCTGCGCGGGCGGCTTCGATGGCGGCATTAAGTGCCAACAGGTTGGTTTGCTCGGCAATAGAGGTAATCACATTTAAGATAGAAGTGACATTTTCAGTATCTCTGGCGAGCTCGTTGATTGAGTTAGAAGCCGCCTGAATTCCTGTATTTAATTGCTGTGAAATATCGATTGTGCGCTGAACGACTGTCATACCTTGCATCGCTTCTTTCTCCGCGACCTGTGCTGCACTGGCGGCTTGGCGGGCATTTTGCGAGATTTCGATGACAGAGTGACGCATGTCTTCCATTGAGACTTGTACTGCGCTGGCATCATGGCTTTGCCGCTGGGTGGCATGCGTCGCATCTTCCATGCGCTGTTTGAGTGAGCGCGAGCTATCAAGTAAGGGATCGGTAACATTCACCACCCTTCGAATAGAATCTCCGAGCAAGCGAAGAAATCGATTGAAGTTACTTGATACTTGGCCGAGTTCATCACTACCAGATACTTTGAGCTGATGACTAAGATCGCCTTTTCCATCGGCCAGCTCACTCAGTGACTGGGCGACATTACGCGCAGACGAGCTGATAGCGCGTGCTATGGCAATAGTGACAATCAACATCACGATCAGCAAAGCGATGCCGATGGAGAGGGTGAGCCACAAACTTTGCGCAGATCTGTCGCCAGCTTCTTTTATCGATTGTTTAAATTCGAGTACTTTGCTTTGTTTGTAATCTTGTATTTCATTAAGTACAGCTTCATAGGCTTGGGATTTTTCTTGGCTGATCTGGCCAATGTTTGCCATATCAATCGTACCCGCCAACATGCCTTTAGCCAGCTTAATCGTCATGTCGTTATAGCGGGTTAATTTAGCGGATAGATTGCTGAGTTTATTGGCTTGTGAGGGATCGACACTATCTAATTGTTGTAGGTTTTTACGTAAAGATTCATACATAGTACCTGCATTTGTTAACAGGTCTTCGTCGGCAAAAGAAACCGATTGAGTGTAAAGTTCATCGAGTCGTTGGATAAAAAACACGTTTTGATTGGCGAGTTCAACTCTTTGGTAAACTTGCTGCTCCATATAATTAAGTGTGGTGCGATTTTTATTTATGGAGATGACACTAATGCTTAAGTTTAAAGCGAAAATGATGACAGCTAAAATAAATATCGCGATAACTTTTTTAAAAATAGAAATATCATTAAAGAAATTCATCCCTTGCCCCCAAGTTGTGCCGAGCTTGAGCTCGGCACTCCAATCTAAAACTCGGCAATAACTTTTACCGAATCATTGGCCTCACTACTATCAATATAGCCAATAATATTGGGGTTCGATGCAACTAATTTTATCATCTCCGCCCCACTAGTGACTTCCTTGGGTGGCGTTCCTTTGCCTGTAAATACTTTTTGTGACCAATATGACTTAAGTTGGCTGGATGACTTGCCCAGCACTTTAGTATCAAAGGTTTCCCTTAAGGGCATAGCACTGTCAAGATTGACTGGCACGGCCTGCGCTCCACCAGGAAAGGTCTTTGTTTTCCCTAGAAAAATATTTTCAATAACCTTTTGGTCGACAGTGTCTGCATTACTGGGATGAACGATGACAACCACACCAGCAAATAGTGGCATTGAGACTAAGCTGAGTAGGATTAAGCAAAGTAACTTATTCATTTCTCTCTCCTAAAATACTAAGTCAATGCCAAGACTGATGGATTTCGAATCCCCTGCGACTTTCATGCCTGGGCCACCGTCATCTTTAACGTCATCATACTGAATTTTAAAGGCCGCCGAAGGATGGAAATCCCAACGTATACCTGCAGAACTTGTATGGTGAACTTCACCGCCTTCACCATCATTGAAGTCTGAATAGGAAATGTAAGGCATCACTGAATCGATACGATAGCCGAACGAGAGAAGATAAGTATCTAGATTACTCCCATCGAGATCTAAGCGGTTAAGCTCAGATAAAAAAAGGAAATTCTCATAATCTATATTAACGGATAGGCCATAAAACTTACCCGTACGTTGGTTGCTACCATTCCATTCCTGCTGAATACCACCAATATAACGTTCGTTAGTGTATTGCATATGCGTGAGGCGAATATCTAACCAATCTTTGTTGAATTGAACAACAATACCGCCTATATCCTTCCATACTTCTCGGGTATTTTCGAGGAAGAAAAAATCAGATAAAAGCTTATTAGGTTCGCTATCTTCGCTACCGTAATAGACTTGTCCAGACATAGTCCAGTCGCCAATTAAATAGTTATATAAGGCGCTGACACCTGTGTAGTTAAATATTTGCCATGTGTAATTATCTGCGGGTGGACGTATCCAAGGATAAGCATATCCAACATCAAAAAAGTCACTGTAATAGTAGAGCGGTAAGCGTTTTTTACCTCCTTGTACTGTCCAATGATCATTGATCTCATAGGACAGATAAGCCCATTCAAAACTTGCCGAAAAGTCATCAGCCCCTCGGGAAACAACCTGTGCAGTGGCAGATAAACCTTCGAGCAAATCCGCTGAGAATTGAATACCAAATAAGGTATCGGGTTTGAAACTAATATCTTCATCATAGGCGCCAACGAGTGGATAGTCGGCGAGAAAGGTGGGGCCTAAATCAAACTCTGCAACGCCCGAACCTTCGAGAACTTGACCAGCAACAACTGAGGCAAAACCTGAAATGTTGACTTCTGCATAAGCGGTGGAGCTGAGCAAAAGTGAGCAAAGACCTAATGAAAGCTTATGTTTCATAAAAAAGCCCTTTAAGTGAGTATATTCGTTTTTAAGCCTAGAACAGGCACAAACATACGCAAACTTTTATTAAACATTTTTGCAACATGGTGGTCTGGCTCCCATTTTGAAAGATAAGTTTGATATTTTATGAGTAAAAAGCGTTAGGTAATTCGAGCTAACTTAAGTCAAAACTGTAAGTTCAATATTCTAAATTTGGAATGATTACTCAGCCATACCATTAAACTGTTCAGGTGAGACTGTGATCTCCCTGAAAACTATTTCGAAAATTTGCCAAAGAATATTATTGATTTTGCTAAATGAGAGACTCAAAGCTTGAGTGAAAAGTGGTGAGATAATTATCTTTATTAACAATATTAGCTAAAGCTAAATATGGTTGTTATTTAGCCTTTAGATTATAAAAATAACGCAATGGATACTTTTTTATTAAACTAAAATTGGGCTTTTTACATAGAAACGTTCTAAATCTTTCATTGATTATGCTTGTTAAGTCAACGTCGATATTTATTCCATTTTCATGAGTATGCCAGCGCTGTAGCATATTTTACTGAGTCTTTTTCTCCGATGTCGTGGTTTTATACTGTATGGTTAGCGGCTTGATTGCTGCACAGTGCTGTAGCACCTATAATCTGGCTCTCTTATGTTGAGTTTCTCTTCTTCCTAAACATGATCCAATAAAAGGAATGTCATAATGCAAAGACGCAATTTTTTAAAAAGTGCGGCTATTTTGTCGACTGCGGGTTTTATCACGCCAGTACTGGCATCTTCCTCTAAATCGAGTGTCGTTGAACATAGCTCAAGCGATGGACGCCGCCGTTTTACCTTAATCAATACTTACCATCTTATTGCCCCAGAAGGGTCTGAGGGTGTGGTTAAGTTGTGGATCCCTTTACCCGAAGACACGCAATTCCAATTGGTGAGTCAGCTGAATTTTACGGGTAGTTTTAAAGACGCCTATATCAGCTCAAACAACAGTTATGGCGCCAAAACCCTGTTTGCGACTTGGCCCGATGCCAAAGCGAACATGACAATAACGGTTGAGCTTGATATTGAAACGATAGATTGGGAACCCGTTAAAAGCGGCGCCTTAACCCATTACCGCACCCCAGAGCAGATACATTATCCTGCAGATGTTGGACGTTATTTGCTGCCGACTAAACACATGCCGCTTAATGGTATTGTGAAGCAAACAGCAGATAAAATCGTTGGCAGCGAGACTGAACCACTGAAGCAAGCACGACTGATTTATCTTTGGGTTAGCGCTAATATGTTTCGCGATAATAGCGTGATTGGCTGTGGTACGGGTGATGTAGCAAGTATCCTCGAAAGTGGCAAGTTAGGCGGTAAGTGTACCGATATTAACTCAGTATTTGTGGCGCTAATGCGCGCAGTGGGGATCCCTGCACGTGAGATGTTTGGGATTCGCTTAGGTCAGGCGATCAAGATGGGCGAATATTCTAAAAAGGCCTTTGGTAGTGCCGATGACAAAGGGGTTGCCGATGTCAGTGGTGGTCAACATTGTCGCGCTATGTTCTATTTAGCGGGTTATGGTTGGTTGCCAGCCGATCCTGCCGATGTGACAAAAATGCGTTTGACGGAGAAAAAAGAACACAGCGATCCCGCAGTTCAGGCCGTGAATGATTACCTCTTTGGCAATTGGGAAATGAACTGGGTTGGCTTTAACTATGGCCGTGACTTTGATTTATTCCCTACAGCCGAACAGACACCACTGAATAACTTTGGCTACCCGTATGCCGAAGTTGATGGCGATCCCGTGAACTATTATGAGCCTAAAGTGTTTGCCTATGACTACCAGTCAACCGAACAACGCTAAGGGCCTCTTCGCGACTATGGCCGCCGCAGTGCTTGCTGCGGTTGCTTCAAGCCTTTGCTGTATCGCTCCGCTTATTTATTTGGTGTTCGGGGTGTCGGCCGCAAGTCTGTCGGGGATTGAGCAACTGAGCTGGTTGCAAGTGCCCATGATGATACTGTCTACTGGGCTGATTCTGATGGGATTTTGGCGGCTCTATTTTGCTAAAAAGCCACTGTGTACCGCGACGTTGAGTCGTACTCAGATGCTGTGGCTGTACTGGTTAACTGTACCTGTTGTGCTGGCATTTCAGTCATATCCTTTTGTATTACCTTGGTTATTAGAGGTGCTTGAATGAAGTTCGTGTTATTTCTCGCCTTAAGTCTGTGTTCAGCGTCGAGCTGGGCGGCAAACGTGCTGGTCACCTTAGATGTTAAGGGCATGACTTGTCCGCTGTGTGTCACTGTCGTGAATAAAGCGCTGCGTAAAACCGATGGGGTGATTAAGGCCAAGGCTTCGTTAAAAACTGAGCAAGCCTTAGTGACAGTGCCAGAGGATTTTAATCTAGATAGTTTGCTTAAGGCCGTCGACGAAACTGGGTATAAGGGCAGTATTAATAAGGTAGAAAAACAATCCTAAGCGTCGGTGTCTTTAGTAACGGATTGAGCTACATTATAAAATATCAGTCTAGCTTCAAATGATTAGACTGATATTTCACCGAGAAAATACACTCTGTATCCCACCTGTTACTTCCTTCACTGCCTACTTTTTCCTTTGCGGGTCATTTCTTCGTTAGCTGTAATACACCTCGGGCTCGATACGACGTTGCCGCTCTTCATTTTTCTCCGATGATTCTTTAATCAGATCCAATTTTTGCGCTTGCAGTAATTCTAGTTGCTTGGCTTTTTGTTCTTCAGATAGATTTTCATCGGCTGCAACTTTCGCCATTTCTTCATCTATCTTATTAATTTTATCCCTATCGACTCCTGTACGGTTATCTAAAATAGCCTGCATGGCTTTGTCCAACCTGTTGATGCTTTTGTCTGGTTCAGGCGTGCCTGCAATGGCTTGCACATTACTCGTGTAGCCTTGTTTAGCGTTAGGGGCCAGATGGCTATAGGTATCGGCAGTCGTTACCGATGCTGCAGAGGAGAGCGTTACAGTATCTTGGCTTATTGATGAAGTTAGATTCGCCGCCGTTATTGAATTTGCACGGGTTCCTAGGCCATTTGTGCTCGGCTCGACTTGCTTGAGTGGCACATTGGCATAACTTTTCGCAAAGGTATTGGTATAACTATTGGGGTTAATTGTGCTCATATTCGACTCCTTTATATATGAATCTGTCCCTTGGCCACCTGCGGTTTAAAATGTTGAGCGGTTAACTAATGGGTGTTGCTGGACGTTTCAATATTATCTGATGACAACTTTGCAATTTGAATTAGCAAGTTATAGGCCAAGTTAGGTTTATTTGTGGTTGATTTATCAGGAGTCACTGTTAAACGATACTTTTAAAAAATATTTATACAAAAACTTGATCCTTGTACAACTATGGTCCGTAATTAGAAGCATAGTGATACAAGGAGTCGACTTATGTACAAGTTTAACCCGCAGCGAATTCAGATTGGGATCAGTGCTTGCTTATTAGGGGAGAAGGTTCGTTTTGATGGCGGACATAAAAATTCGACCTATTGTAATCAAGAGATTAAGCAATTTTTCGATTATGTGCCCATCTGTCCTGAAATGGCGATTGGCTTAGGTGCACCCCGGAAAAGTATCCGACTAGTCCGTGATGGGGAAACCATCTTAGTTCAGAGTGGTGACGGTAGCTTAGATGTGACCGATAAGCTCAATGAATACAGCGAAAATAAGGTTGAAGAGCTCGATTTCCTTGGCGGATACTTGCTTTGCGCTAAGTCGCCAACCTGCGGCATGGAGCGGGTAACAGAGTATAAAATTGGCACTAACAATGGTTCTAAGTCTGGCATTGGTGTATTTGCTCGCAAGTTGATGGAACGATATCCACTATTGCCCGTGGAAGAAGAAGGCCGCTTGCATGACATGGTGCTGCGGGAGAACTTTTTCACCCGCGTTTATGCCTATCACGATTGGCACCTGATGAAACATGAAGGGCTGACTAAGCATAAGTTAGTGAAGTTTCATTCCCGCTATAAATACCTATTAATGGCACACAGCCCGACATGGTATCGCGAGCTTGGGCCGATAGTGGCCAATATTGAGGATCTTGAGCAAAGCGCGACCCGCTACTTTGAAGGCTTTATGACGGCGCTGAAAATTAATGCGACCCGTAAAAATCATACTAGTACGCTGCAGCATATTCAGGGTTACTTTAAAAAGCATTTGAGCAAAGAGCAAAAGATAGAACTGTCTGAAGCGATTATGAAATATCGCCAAGGTCTATTGCCGTTATTAGTACCTATCACGCTCATTAACCATTATTTACGCGAATTTCCAACACCTTATATTGAAGAGCAAGTGTACTTAAACCCTCATCCTGAGGCGTTAAAGCTGCGCTATGCCTATTAACGTTTACCTAATCGCATTCAGTTGATTTTAGCTTTTGATTTAGTGAGTTATTACTGAAATATGAAACAAACTATAGAGAACAAGGCCCACACAGAACCCAATGGTGAGATATTACTCCCCATCGGTGAAGTGTCGGCCTTAACTGGCGTGAATGCCGTGACCTTAAGGGCATGGCAGCGTCGTTTTGGTTTAGTGATCCCTGCACGTACACCCAAGGGACACAGATTATATACGAGTGAAAATATCCAAGAAATCCATGAGATTAATGCATGGCTAGCTAAAGGTGTTGCGATCAGTAAGGTTAAACCTTTGCTGATGAGTGCTGCTAAATCTTCATTTACAGAAATAGTTCAAACTCAAGCCATTGATTTATGGTGCGAGCAAGTCACTGCGCTTAATACGGCATTATTCGACTTCAATCAGCACAAATTACAGCAGATTTTAGATGATGCATTTGGCTTATATCCTTTCCAATTGGTGAAAGAAAAGTTGCTACAACCTTGGCTTAATCAACTCGAGGACTTAGTGAATGAGCGGCTCGATGCCGAGTTGATTATTGCTTGGTTAAAGAGCGAGTTACTTAACCGAGTGGGTGGACGTCATGCCTTTAATGGACAGGCCGTGACGGCGAGAATCGCTGTGGTGAGTCTATCCCGTGGGGTACATACCTCGCTTAATTCCACCCGCACTAACATTTTGTTTTCTCTACTTCTATCGCTCGAGTTAGCGTCGTTGCGGGTATCGGTTATTGATCTTGGCGAGCAAGCCATGGGCAGTTTACCTTTGCTGCGAGGCAGGCTTAACGTCGATGCACTTTTGCTTATTCCCGACTCAAATCATTCTGGTTCTGAACAGACTGAAATGCTGACTGTATTGGAGCAAATGACTTTCCCATGCTGGTTTATGGGTCCTTTTGCACCAACGTTAAGCTTTTTATCCGCTTTTTTGGCGTCTTCGACGACGGACTTGATTGGAAAAATGCCATCTCGTTTAGCGGGAAAGGTGAATAGAAGTCGTAAGCACAGTGGAAAGATGAATACCGTGAATCAAAGCGAGCAGATAAATAGCGAGAAAAACAATGACATTAGCTAACGATTCAATGCAAATAGATTCAATTCCAATAAAAGTGCAGGGCAATAATGCACTGATGTGGTTTCGCCAAGATTTACGCCTTGCCGATAATCAGGCATTAACCGCCGCTTGCGATTGGGCGCGGGAGAATGGCGTGGCACTTAAGGCCATTTATATTGCTACGCCAACCCAGTGGCAGCGCCATGACGTTGCGTCAATTCAGTTGGATTTTATCGAACGTCATATCAATCTACTTGCCCAAGGGCTGGCGAGTCTTGGTATTGGATTCGAGTTAATTCAGTTAGATACCTTTGCTGATGTACCTGAGTTTATCGGTCACTATTGCCAGCAACAGGGGATTGGTCGAGTGTTTGCTGGTCGCGAGCCTGAGATTAACGAGCAACAGCGCGACCAAGCCTGTATTCAATCGGGGATTCCTCTGGTGTTAACCGATGAGCATTGTTTGCTTAAGCCGGGCACTGTGCTGAATTTGTCCGGCGACATGTACAAGGTTTTCACTCCTTTTAGCCGTAAGTGGCGAGAAATTGCCGCCCGCTATGCCATTTTGCCGCTTCCTGTTCCGGCGCCACTTGGGCCTGTGTTGGCCGAGCCAAAGCCGCTTTTGTTTAACAATGTCACTAAAGTGTCGAGTGAACTTTGGGCTGCGGGAGAAGGGCAGGCGAAGCGTTTGCTCTCAGCATTTATTCAGCATAAAGTGCAGGATTATAAGCAAGATAGGGATTTCCCCGCCATTGATGGTACTAGCTCAATTTCACCCTATCTGGCCATTGGTGTGGTTAGCCCAAGACAATGCGTTGCCGCGCTGTTGCATCAATTCCCTGAGGTGATTGTCGACGACACTAGCCCTGCTCGTACTTGGTTAAATGAGCTTACTTGGCGTGAGTTTTACCGTCATTTGCTGGTAGCATTTCCCGATTTATCTAAGAATCACAATTTCAATCGTCAAGCCGACCATGTGCAGTGGCGCAATAACCCGCAGGAGTTTGCTGCTTGGTGTGAAGGTCGTACTGGCTATCCGATTGTGGATGCGGCTATGCGCCAACTCAATCAAACGGGTTGGATGCACAATCGGCTGCGTATGGTGGTGGCGAGTTTCCTGACTAAACATCTGCTGATTGACTGGCGCTGGGGCGAGCGCTATTTCCGCCAAAAACTGATTGATGGTGACTTAGCCGCGAATAATGGCGGCTGGCAGTGGTCTGCGGGTTGTGGCTGCGATGCTCAGCCTTATTTCCGTATTTTTAATCCTATAAGCCAGAGTGAAAAGTTTGATCCAGATGGCAGCTTTATCCGTAAGTATTTACCAGAGCTCGCATCTTGGGGAATTAAGCAATTACATCAACCCAGTACAGCGCAGACACCGTCCTTATTTGAACAGCCGTTATTCAACACTAAAACGGCTTATCCAAGTGCGATTGTCGAGCACAGTGCAGCAAGAGCAAGGGCATTAACCGTATTAGGCGTATTGAAAAAGGCCGCGGCCCAATAAATAGGATCGGGAGCAATAACAAGATGATAAACCAAGCGACGACTGAGACTAATACGCTTGTTGATGATTTTATTCAGCTTTATCAAGCTTTGAATAAAGATAACTTGCATTTGTTAGGTCAGGTTTACGACGACAATATTAGTTTTACCGATCCTATGCATCAAATCACAGGGCTAGAGGCGTTAACTCAGTACTTCGCGAAGTTATATAAGAATGTTAAGCATATTCAGTTTGAGATCAAAGAAGTGCAGCATGATGCGAATCAAGCCGCGCTGTTTTGGCAGATGGAATATAGCCACCCTAAGTTGAATAAAGGCGGACTTATCCGTGTTGATGGCATGAGCCAACTTAAATTCAACGACAAGATTTATTTTCACAGGGATTACTTCGACTTAGGGCAAATGTTGTATGAGCATTTGCCTTGCATGGGCGGCCTTATCCGCTTGCTCAAAGACAGGGCGGCAAAGTAATGGACGCTGTTAAGCCGATGAAAATAAATACAGTGCTGATTACAGGTGCAAGCTCAGGCATTGGGTTGCAACTGGCGCAGGATTATTTGTCCTTAGGTTGGCACGTCATTGCCTGTGGCCGCTCCCAAGAAAGGTTAGAGGCGTTAGCCTTGAATGAACTAGTAGGTGCTACGTTGTTTATCTTCGATATATCCCAGCGCGACCAAGTTCAACAAGCTGGCCAAAATGTAGCTGAGCTATTGGCGAAAACAGATTCTCAGCTCGATTTGGTCATTTTGAATGCGGGCAGTTGTGAATATATTGATGATGCTAAGGCTTTCGATGATGTGTTGTTCGAGCGCGTTATCCATACCAATCTAATTGCAATGGGATATTGCCTCGGGGCATTTTTACCTTTAATGCCAAGGGGTTCACGTATTGGCTTAATGAGTTCTAGTGCTATTTATTTACCTTTCCCTCGCGCTGAAGCTTACGGCGCCTCTAAAGCCGGCGTGCAGTATTTAGCCTCGAGTCTTGCGCTCGATCTTGCCAAGAACGACATAGGCGTGAGCTTGATTTGCCCTGGTTTTGTGGCGACACCACTGACCGCAAAAAATGATTTTTCTATGCCAATGCAAGTGAGTGTACAAACCGCTTCTAAGACGATACGTAATGGGCTGAAAGGTGGCAAGCGCGAGATCCATTTTCCGCGACGCTTTACTTATCTATTGAAGTTGATGTCGTTTTTACCTGCCTTTGTGTGGCAAAAAATGATTGCAAACGATACTCAAGCCAAGCCGCTAAAGGACAAGAGTTTATGAAAAATATCGCCATCGTCGGCACCGGCATTTCTGGATTAACCTGTGGCCATCTATTAAGTGAGTCGCACAGGGTTACAGTGTTTGAGGCCAATGACTATATCGGCGGCCACACGGCGACAGTCGATGTGGAGCATCAAGGGCAAACCTACGCTATAGACACAGGTTTTATCGTGTTTAATGACAGAACGTATCCACGATTTGAACGTTTATTGGCTCGCCTTAATGTCACCATATTACCGACTGAGATGAGTTTTAGCGTGCACAATGCTCTGACTGGGCTTGAATACAACGGCCACAATTTAGGCAGTTTGTTTGCCCAAAAGCGTAACCTCCTGAATCCACGCTTTTGGGCCTTTTTAAAAGAAATTTTGCGCTTCAATAAAGGCTGTAAAGCACTCTATCAACAGGATATTTATCCCGAAGGTAACTTAGGTGATTACTTAGACAGTGAACACTTCTCACCATTTTTTGCTGAGCATTACATTTTGCCTATGGGCGCGGCGATTTGGTCTTCGAGCATAGAAGATATGCGCGCGTTTTCGTTGAAGTTTTTTATTCGTTTCTTCCAGCACCATGGTTTATTGAATGTCAGTGATAGACCTCAGTGGTATGTGCTAAAGGGGGGCTCACGTAGCTATATTCCTGATCTTATTGCGCCCTTTAAAGACAATATCCGCCTTAACTCACCCGTGACAGGTATTGAACGCCATGGCAATGGGGTGAAGTTACAAGTTCACGGTGAATGGTTGGAATTTGATGAGGTGATTTTAGCCTGTCATAGCGACCAAGCTCTGCGGATGTTAAACGATCCTACGCCAACAGAACGCGCCATTTTAGGCGACCTCAGCTACCAGAATAACGATGTGGTGCTGCATATGGATACGCGTATTTTACCGAAGCGAAAAGCCGCTTGGGCGAGTTGGAACTATCGATTAGATGGTAACCTAAAACGTCCAGCGTCAGTGACTTACAACATGAACATACTGCAACAGTTGCCAGCCAATGCGCCGACCTTTTGTGTCACCTTGAATCAGTCAGAGTTGATTGATGAGTCGAAAGTGATACGCCGCTTCAATTATGCCCACCCAGTGTTTAACGAAGCCAGTCTTAAGGCTCAGGGCCGCCGTGAGGAAATATCCGGGCAAAATCATACCCATTTTGCTGGCGCCTATTGGCACAATGGTTTCCATGAAGATGGCGTTCGCAGTGCACTTGATGTGTGTGCCCATTTTGGTGTCAGCCTATGACAGAGCTCAATAGCGGTATTTATTACGGCACTGTATCCCACAGCCGTTTTACGCCGATTAAACATAGCTTTAGTTATGCCATGGCGCTGTTGGCGATTGATTTAGATGAAGTCGATAAGATCAGTGCCATGGGGCGAGTTTTTGCCAGCCAGCGCCACGCTTTACTGAGATTCAATCCTAAAGACTATTTAACTTCTTTTACGACTACATCCAATGACAGCGGTGAAGTGGCTGTTGTCGATCCGAGCGCAGCTGCACTCAAGAGTCGCGTATTGACTCAAGTGGCAGCGTTAGGCGCAGATAAACTGTGCGATCGAGTTTTGTTTGTGGGTCAGATCCGTCATTTTGGCGTGTATTTTAGCCCAGTAAATTTCTACTTTTGTTATCAAGATCAAACGCCTTTATACATGTTGGCCGAGGTGAGTAACACGCCTTGGGATCAGCGCCATTGCTATTTAGTCGATTTAGCCGCGCCCAAACCTTCTGACAAAGTGTTTCACGTGTCTCCCTTTATGACTCTCGATATGCGTTATCTCTGGCATGTGTCTGCGCCGAGTGAAGACTTAAACATTGGTATTGAAAACAAGTCGATGCAAGAGAATGGCAAAAAACTGTTTAATGCCAATTTAGTGATGAAACGTCAACCGATCACGGCGGCCAATTTACGGACGCTTTTGTTTCGCTTCCCTTTTATGACTCTCAAGATCTTCTTCGGGATTTATTGGCAAGCGCTAAAACTCTTTTTTAAACGTGTGCCCTTTGTGCCGCATCCAGCTCAGATGGAGAAATAACATGGAAAATACGGCTTCGCAAACCTCAGTCACCACAGGGAAACTGCCCGACAGTATTGCGCGTAAAGTCTTGCTTAAGGCGCTGGAAAGTCTCCCACATGGCTGCTTGACCTTGGTTGAGGGCGACAAGAGTTATCGTTTTGGTGAGAGTCATACCGACTTGCACGCTACGCTTGTGGTTAAACACCCGAGTTTTTATCGTCAAATCATGCTTTCAGGCTCCATTGGTGCGGGTGAAGGTTATATTCAAGGCCATTGGACGAGCCCTGATCTCACCAAAGTCGTACAACTGTTTGCCCGTAATTTAGCCTTACTCGATAAGATTGAAGCCAAATTCTCTTGGTTAACTGGCACGATAAACCGTGTGAAGCATGTGCTGAATCGCAATTCTCAAGAGGGCTCAAAGCGGAATATTCTCGCCCACTATGATTTGGGTAATGCTATGTATGAGCAATTCCTCGACCGTGAAATGTTGTATTCGAGCGCGCTTTATCCCCATGAGGAAGCCAGTTTGCAGGAAGCGCAGTTGTTTAAGCTGATGACTATTTGTGAGCGGCTTGATTTACAGCCAGGTCAAACCTTGCTTGAGATTGGTACAGGCTGGGGCGCGCTGGCTATTTATGCGGCTAAGCATTATGGCGTACACGTGACAACAACAACGATTTCAGATGCGCAATACGCCTATACCAAAGCCCGTGTCGAACGCGAAGGGCTAAGCGATAAAGTGACGCTGTTGACAGAGGACTATCGCAATCTGACTGGAGAATACGACAGGGTTGTTTCTATCGAGATGATTGAAGCGGTAGGGCATGAGTATTTGCCAGGCTTCTTTAAAAAGCTGGAATCATTATTAAAACCCAATGGGCGCATGCTGCTACAGGCGATAACGATTGCCGATCAACGTTACGACAGCTATCGCAAAAGTGTGGATTTTATTCAGCGTTATATTTTCCCCGGTGGCTGCTTACCCTCAGTGAGCCAAATGGTCAGTCACATTGCCAAACAGACGGACATGGTGGTCTGGTCGCTCAATGATATGGGGCTCGATTACGCTAAAACCTTAAAACATTGGCATGAGAATTTTGATCATGCGATAGGCGAAATCCAAGCTTTAGGTTATGGCGATGATTTTATTCGGATGTGGAAATTTTACCTAAGTTATTGTGAAGGTGGATTTTTAGAACGCACCACAAGCACAGTGCATTTAGTGGCTGTGCGTCCGGACTATCGCATTGCTAGCCATCATCTCCCAAGCCATAGTCCTAATGCGATGTAATTTGTTTTGATTAAGCAGTCACTTTAGTGGAAATAACCATTTTTGTTGGAATGAGCCGCTTTGTTTGCAGCAAGATAAAAGTGAGGCAAAGATGAAGTCTATGTTAGCTAACTCTCGGGTTCCTTTTAAACATCAGGGCTTTATTCTCTATAACGCCTTGAGTTTTCAGGCTGTGTGGTGGTCTAGCGTACTTTGGCTTAACACCTCACTGTTGTTAACTATCCCTTTGTTATTATTTCACTTTATCCTGCTAGCTTCATTAGGTAAGCACGAGTATCGCAAAGTGGATTTGCTATTGATGCTAAAGGTTGCAGCCTTAGGAATAGGCGTCGATATAGTACTCTCTGTTTTAGGGGTGTTTGAGTTTGCTCTTTTCCCTTGGTGGCTTGGTTGCCTGTGGCTGCATTTTGCTTTGACTCTGAATCATAGTTTGGCCTTTATGCGACCTTTACCGTTGATATTTCAGGCGTTACTCGGGGGCATATTTGGTGGGTTAAGCTATTTGGCTGGCGCACAATTTAATGCCGTGAGTTTGCCCTATGGCAATGTTATTTCTGCTGTGGTGTTATTTTTGGTTTGGCTAGTCTTGCTGCCATTTTTAATCCAACTTGCTAATCCCTATGGATTTAATCGAAGCACTAAAGCGCGTTCTTTTACTGTGTTTGGGCGTTAATTATTGAGTTGTAGGAATTGATCGCGGTTAAGTCATTATGCCGTTTTTAGTTAAGTACCTGTTGTAAGACATCATGCAGTAAAAGGGGAATCCCATGTCGTCAGTTCGTAATCGTAGCCCAAATATTGGTTTTTCATTTTTGAATTCAAGCTGCTTAAGTCTATTGGCCCTCGGTTTATTGGCCGCACCTTTAAAAGCGTTAGAGGCGAAAACGCCTGATTTTGAAAACATTACTATCGAACTGAATGATGCCACCGATGTGACGCAGACTTTTCAGGAAGTGGGCCGCGGAGAAATGGATTGGCTGTGGTTTAGTTTGTATAAGGCGAGACTGATGACGGTAAATGGCCATTATCAACAGGGGCAATATCCTCTGGTGTTAGATATTGAATATTATCGAGATATTGAGTCAGAGGATTTGCTCGAAGCGACAAAAGATCAATGGAAGCATCTAGCGTTTGCCGAAAATGATATCCAACGTTGGTTGGGTTTATTAAATGCGACTTGGCCCGATGTGAAGCAGGGCGACCATTTAAGTTTTAAGGTGATAGATGGACAAACGAGTCAGTTTTTCTTTAATCATCAACCACTCGACATTATCCATGATGCTAATTTTGCTGAGGCATTTTTAGCGATTTGGTTATCGAAAGCCACTAGTCGTCCTGATTTGCGGGCGCAATTACTCGGAGAAAAACCATGCGATTGTTGAAACGGCTTGTTTGCCGAAAGTTATTTTTAGGTTTAATAATGATAGGGCTGTTGTCGAGTTGTTCATCGGTGGAAGTGACTGATTATAAAGATACTCATCCGACATTGGTTTTGGAGTCATTTTTTAATGGGCCATTAAAAGCCTCTGGGGTCGTACAAGATTTTAGTGGCAAAGTAATCCGCAAATTCAATGTCATTATGGAAGCCAGTTGGCAGGGAAGTGAGGGAGTCATTAATGAATGGTTTGTGTATGATGATGGTGAAACTCAAACTCGTGTATGGCGCATCAAGGCACTAGGGGAAGGGCGATACTCAGGAACTGCAGGTGACATTATCGGTACTGCCGATGGCCAATCTAGCGGCAGTGCGCTACGTTGGAAATACGATATGTTATTGCCTGTGGATGGTGAGGAATATCAAGTTCATTTCGACGATTGGATGTTCTTAGTGAATGATAATACCATTATAAATCAGAGCGATATTATTAAGTTTGGCATCACAGTTGCTAAAGTCACTTTAGTTATTCAAAAATAGTTTCAGCAATTTTTAGTTAAGTTGGCTTACCCCAGCTTGTCTTGGATTCACTCTGTTGATTAAGGCTTAAATGTTGATTAAGACTTAAATTGGCTTAAACAGTATAGCTTGGCTAATAACCCCCTTTTTTCTGCATTAAAGTGTTGAAGTCAAACCAAAGTTGCAGCTAGGCATTTTTGCTAGTGGCATAAGTGATATATGGGGGTGAGGTTATTGCAACCCATTGTTTAAATTTAATTAATCTGAACTTAAGTCTAAGTCTAAATAGATAGGGGGTAGTCGATGAAAAAACTCGTTGTTTTATGGGGAATATTTTTTAGTCTGTCGTTAACTGCTTGTTCATCTTTTGACTTTAAGTTTGAGGATCATTCTGAGAAACAAGTCGATCCTCATCAACCCGCAAGCGATCCTATGGTGCAAGATAATGAACGTCGTATTCGAGATGCGAGAAAAGACGGTCAGTTAGAATCCGATTTTCTAAAACCTAGGTATCCAGTTAAATTTAAATAAGAAAATGTGTTAGGAACTCACTGCAACCTTAATACTTAACTATCAATAGCAAGTATTAAGGTTGCTAGGGGAGAGGCGAAGAACTAACCCGCTTGACGACTGTTATCTATCGATTTTTTGTCATAATATTCAAACGGAAACAGATTACGAATCCTTTGCTTCACATTGTCACTCACGTTGGCAGAAATGTGTAAGCGTACATCTCCTGATTTTTCAGCCCTAACAGTACAAGTCAGTTTTTCGGTTTTAGCGATTTGGCGGCATTCCCGTTCGAATCGTTCGGGGATCTTGCCCTTATGCTGAGTCATACGGCCATCTTTAAAATGCATTTCAAAAATAGTCAGACCTTTCTTGCCACCAAATATCAGTTTGTAAACGAGAAATATACCAATAGCGACAAAAATGAGTTTGAAAATATTGGCTGTCATAACGCCTCCTATCTTATGTTTATAGAACCAAGATACTCCCGAGTTAGTTGTTTTAACAGTGCGCTAACGCGCAATTTTGAATTGGCAATAAAATGATTCCAGCCTAGACTTAACTGGCTAAGGAAAAGTAACCCCTCAGTTAAGGAAAACGCCATGTACTTATCAAATGCAGATCGTTGGTCATTATTGTGTAAGAAGCAAATCGATGTTATCGAAAAACTTGCTACACATTTCCCCGAGAGAAAAGCACATCTAAGTGAGCTCACTCAAGGGTGGCGCCATGTTCAACATCAAGTTCAAGCAGGTGATAGGCCTATGCCACTCGAGCTCATCAAATAAGCACGATTGAGTCATTTGGAACTAGATAGTTTGTATAAGAACGCAAAGCCACTCAATAATGAGTGGCTTTTTTATGTGGCGAATATAAAACTATCATTTATAGGAGGAAAGGATGAAGCGATTGTCCGTTGCGTGAAGTCAATACATTATCTTAACGCTCGATTTGAACGCTTATTGTGCCAGTATTGAGGGCGCTATCGTTATTATTGAGGAAAGTCAGTTGCGCTTTGTACTGAACACTTCAAATTTCAGATACAAAAAAGCCACTCATTGAGTGGCTTCATTGTTTATATGGTGCCGGCACCAAGAGTCGAACTCGGGACCTACTG